>JAURIP010000177.1 GCA_030832695.1 Sediminibacterium sp.
AACTTCCCGGCCACGGAGTGTATTTTGGTTGTTTCGAGCGCTTCTTGGAGAGACATTGGCGGCAATATGCTTGAGATTCTTTTGGCTAGCATCGTTTTGCCAGCTCCTGGTGGGCCTATCATGATCAGATTATGGGCTCCTGCAGCGGCAATTTCCATCGCCCTTTTTGCGTGTGATTGGCCTTGGACATGAGAAAAATCGAGCTCAAAATCATTTATTTGATGATTAAATAAGTCGTCAAGGTTAATCCGAGTTTTATGATGAATGGTTTTGCCTCTCAAAAACTGGACGGTTTCTTGAAGAGTTTCCATGCCATAAACGTCCACTTCAGTAACAATTGCCGCTTCATTGGCATTCTCTTTGGGCAAGATAATTTTTAATATACCTTGTTTTTTGGCCTCTAAAACCATGGGCAATGCCCCTTTTATCGGCCTTAAATCGCCATTTAATCCTAATTCACCCATGATTACATAGTGATCTAAATCAGGAAAACTTATTTGTTCTGAGGCATGCAATATGGATAGCGCAATGGGCAAATCATAGGCGGAACCTTCTTTGCGAATATCGGCTGGTGCCAAATTGATAATGACTTTTCTCCGAGGGAAAAAGAATCCCATTTGCTTTAATGCTGATTCTACTCGTAGGATGGATTCTTTGATGGTGGAGTCGGGGAGGCCAACTAAAAAGCATTTGGTGCCCTGGCTCACATTGGTTTCAATCGTAATTAAAGAAGCGGATACTCCAAAAACAGAGCTTCCATATGTTTTTGCGAGCATAGTGGCGAATTGACTGAGTCAAATCTAGCCCTTATTCCCTCTAAATAAGCTTAAATTTGAGCAGTTAGTTGGACTTTTTCTGAACTTATCAATAAGTTGGTCTTCGCCCCAAAAACCACCGGATGATTCGTCGGTATATGTCCCAATGGAAAATCGAAGGCGATCGGGATTTGATGGCCGTCTGTATGTTCTAATATCAATTCCTGTACAGATTTCCCTATCGTTAAAGGTGCCTCCTTGCAATCTGTAAAGCCACCGACAATTATGCCGATCAGGCCTTCAAAATACCCCGCTCGTTTTAATTGGACCAACATGCGGTCTACGTGATAAAGTCTTTCACCAATCTCCTCTAACACTAAAATTTTCCCAAAGGGTTTGTTGAAACTTGGAGTGCCTATTAAATGGGTTAATAAGGAAAGATTTCCACCGATTAATTCCCCATGAGCCTCTCCTAAAACATTATTTGGATGTGGGTTACAGGTGTATTGGATGCTGCCTCGAAACAAAATTTCCTTCAATGCTTGGATCGATTCTTCTCCTCCTTTTTGGCAAAAATTATTAGGCATAGGGCCATGAATTCCGGCAACTCCTAAAGAATCAATGTGCAGCAACAATGCCGTAATATCGGAGAAGCCGACAATCCATTTGGGATTTTGAAGATAATTGGAAAAGTCTAGGTTGTCCAATAATCGACTAGAACCATAGCCACCTCTGATTGGAAAAATTGCTTTAATTTCTGGATTATCTAATGCTTTTTGTAAGTCATGTAAGCGTTCTGCATCGGTCCCTCCAAATCCAAAATGTTGGGATAAATAATGTTCGCCGCGGTCGACACGTAAGCCCCAATTCTCAAGCACTTCAATTCCTTTTTCCCAGGCATTCGAATGGGTATGTGAGGCTGGTGATAAGACAGAAACCAGGTCGCCAGAATTTAATAACGGGGGAATTGTCATATGAAAATTAGTTGTGAGCAAATATCTGCGTTTTTTTATTCATACCCAAGGCCTTGATTTTGTATTAGTTGAAAAAATAAAGGTTAGAATTTATAAATCGCTCAACTTAGTTCACCTTTCTTATCATCTACGCCTACTTGTTGGACATAGGATTTAGTCCATTCTTTCAGGCTTTTTGTCAGTGGCTTACCGCAAAGTGGTTTGGGACGATTTAGTGAATGCTTGTGCGTCCAGGAATTCAATCGCCTACTTTAAATGAAGGCAAATCCAGGAGTTGGCTTGTGGTTCATTTTGGGATTTTAAATCATTTTTAATTCAAGAGGTGGAGACATTGCTCATTGCTTAAGCGTCTATTTAAAGAAAAACAACCTCCTTAACCACCTCGTTTTCAGCTGATTTATTAATCAATTCGATCATTTTTTGTTTAGCCATCATTAATTCTTTCTTCAGTGGAGCGGAATCAATTTGAAGAAATAATTTTTGATTTGTGACGTATACTTTTTGGGTTCTAGCCGCGATCGGTTTACCCATAATTAATTCCCAGTTGGCCGACACATACGTCTCGTCAAATTTACCTTGTAATTTATAAATTTTAAGTAAGGATTCGATGGCTTCCTTTAAAGAAGAGCTGTCACTTTTTCTGGAAGATGCTTTTGGGCTTTTTTTGTAAAAAGGTGAATCCATTTGTCGACTAATAGGAGTCTAAATTAATAATTAGACGATAAATTCTATCAATTTAAGGTTTTTTTAATTTTTTTTTAATTTTTTTTTAATTTCTTAATCCCGAAAAAGTACCCTATAATCGATACTATTTAGGGAAAAATATTAAGATAGTACAATAGGCTTAAATGGACTGAAAAAAAAATCATCTCATTATACCTTAAACCATGTTAAAATTAAATTAGAATTACATTACTTTTGCTTTCACTGAAAATATCATCGAAGCGTTAATTATGAAAACTACGCGTTAGGTATTTTTAAAAAGTGTTATGTAAACAATTAATTTTTTAACCCCAAATTTACCAAACTAATGAGTACACAACAACCAAAGCCAGCTGCTAAGCCAGCTGCAACTGAAAAAAAATCTGGCGGTATTTCTGCAGGTTTAATTTTAATTATTCTATTTGTTATTGCCATTCTTATTTACATGTTTGTCATGGGAGATGGTTCACACTTTGAGGGTGGAACAAATGAAGGTCATCCACTTCCTGGCGATTACTTTGGTATCGTATATAAGGGTGGTGTGATTGTACCAGTTTTGATGACGTGTTTCTTAACGGCATTAACATTTTCAATTGAGCGTTTATTGACTATTGGAAAAGCAAAAGGAACTGGTGATGTTAACGCATTCGTTCGTTCTATTCAAGCATCTTTGGATAAAGATGATACAGATGGAGCTATCGCAGCATGTAACAAGCAAAAAGGATCTGTTGGAAACGTAACACTTTCTGCAGTGAAAAAATACAAGCAATTAACAGGTGATAAGTCATTGGATAAGGAGCAAAAATTAGCTGCTTTGAGCAAAGAAGTTGAAGAAGCTACTTCATTGGAATTACCTATGTTAGAGAAAAACTTAACGATCATCGCTACATTAGCTTCGGTGTCTACGTTAATTGGTCTTTTAGGAACGGTAATCGGTATGATTAAGGCGTTCTCTGCTTTAGGAAATTCAGGTGGATCTACGGATTCAACAGCATTAGCGAATGGTATCTCTGAGGCGCTTGTAAATACAGCGTTAGGAATTGGTACTTCAGCGATCTGTATCATTGCGTACAATTTATTTACATCTAGAATTGATGAATTGACGTACAGCATTGATGAGATTGGTTTGAGCGTTAACCAAAATTATGCTACGCATCATAATTAATATTTGAACCTTTTAGGCGAAAGCCTATTTTAAATTATTTTTCACAGTTCAAATTATTAATTGTTATGCCAAAAGTTAAAGCCAAACGACAAAGTGTATCACTCGATATGACAGCGATGTGTGACGTGGCTTTCCTTTTGTTGACGTTCTTCATGTTAACCGCGAAGTTTCGTCCTGAGGAGGCAGTTACCATAGTTCCACCATCATCTATTTCAGAGAAACCTTTGAATGCGAAAGATGGTATGCTGACTATAAGTGTATCGAATGAGGGTGGTGTTTATTTGGCATCTGACGATCAATTAGGTAGGGAGTTTATGTTAGAGCGCATGGCTAGTCGCTATGGAGTTGCTGTAACAGCTGAGATGAAGAAGAATTATATGGCTTCTGAAATTGTAGGCTACCCGGCTGGTGCGATGCGTCAAGTGTTGAATATGAAACCAGCAGATGCGAAAAAATTGATAAAAGGTATTCCGATCGATTCAGCTAGTAATGAGCTGTCATATTGGGTAGGATATGCCAAATTATCAAATCCAAATCTGAAGATTGCGATCAAAGGAGATCAAAATTCTAATTATGACGTTTTCAGTGATATCATTGGTACTTTGCAAGCGCAAAATATCAATATATTTCAATTGATTACATCTCCTGAGGGAAAACCGAAATAAGTATTCATTATTAATTAGATTAAGAAATGGCAGAAATAGATAGCTCCGGTGGGGGTAAGAAAGGCGGAGGGAAGAAGCGAAGTAAAAAAATGTCAACC
>JAURIP010000028.1 GCA_030832695.1 Sediminibacterium sp.
CCCATATTATATCCCTGCCAATTATTATGACATTGCGGTTCCCAATAAAAAACACCTAACCCCATTTGATTAGGAAGGGACTTATTTTTTTTAATAAGTTCAGTTAAAAAATTTTTGCATTCAGCGGCTTTTGTCACATCCATACCCACTTCACTTATCATAATGGGTTTGCCATAACGCGCAATCATATCTAACATATTATTATAGCATTGGTCAGTGGTTGCTTGCCAATTATTGGCGTCAGGATATAATGACATGGCAATCACATCATAATCTACTTTATTTGTTTTTAAGCCATCAAACATCCATCGAAACATCGCATTGTCATACCCATTGGAAATATGTACAATAATTTTTGAACTAGGACTTATTTCTCTCACTGCTTTGGCACCTGCATTTAATAATGCAGCAAAATTATTCATACTTTTTGAAGCCCGACCATCCTCCCAAAGCATGCCATCATTGGTTTCATTACCAATTTGAATCCATGTGGGCGAAATGCCATTATTTTTTAATTGGGTGACTACTTCTTTGGTATAATTATATAAGGTGGAGGTGAGTGCATCAAAATTTAAATTTTTCCAAGCAGCGGGCTTATTTTGCTTGCCTGGATCGGCCCACCAATCGCTGTAATGAAAATCAATCATAATTTTCATCCCCAAATTTTGTGCTCTTTTGGCTTGTGCAATTACGTCACTCGTTCCGCAATAAATATTGGAGGGGTTTACCCATACCCTTAATCGAATGGAATTGATGCCTTTGCTTTTTAATAATTCAATACAATCCATTTGTTTACCGGCAGCATCATAAAATTTTTTGCCCTCATTTTCCATTTGACTCAGCCATCCAATATCAGCTCCCTTCGCGTAAAAAACGGTGTCACTAGTGATAGGTGCATTGATACTTTTGTTATTATTCGCTTTTGCACAAGCACAAAGTAAAAATGCAGAAGTTAAAATTGCGAAGTGAATATATTTCGGCATGCTTATTTTATTTTAAATATACCACATTATTTTAAAATTTATCGTTCAATACCTCTTTGGTGTAGTAACTTTGTCTCCTTAACAGTAATTATTTACAGATGTCTTTTTTAATTAGTTATAACAAGAAGGAAGTATTACAAGCACTTCGATATCATTTTATAAAGCAATCAGAAATTAAAGGCTTAATGATTGCAGTCAATATTTATGCGATTGTGACTGCGGTATTATTATTTCAAAAAAAGATACGACCAGAGCTTTTTTTGTTTGGTTCGGTTTTGTGGTTAATATTAATGTTACTTTTTTGGTACCTGCTTCCCATTATATTTTATAAGAAAACAAAATTATTTAAATCCAATTGGGAATTTAGCTATAACCAACATGGGGCCAACTTAGTTGCAGAAAATGCGGAGGCGCAATGGCAATGGTCCGAGCTCACTTACTATTTTGAAAGTCCTTATTTCTTCCATCTTTATTTTGGGCCTAAGACCTTTTTTCTAGTAAGTAAGGAAAATATCCCCATGGAGCAACAACATGAGATCAGGGGCATCTTAAAGCAAAAACAAAAAGATAATAAATCTTAATCAGGGCTTGTATAATCCACGAAGCTTTTCCTAGCTACTCGCCCTTGTTTGTTCTTGTGAATAACTAAGTATTATCAAGCAAAATGTAGGTCCTTAATAGGTCAGAATACCTTGATTTTGCCTGCTTTTATAGCAAAAACAGCCAAATACACGCTTTATTTCAAATAAGGGTTAAATTGTGTAAACAAAAAGGCAAATAAAATACTTCGTTTTTAACAAAAAGTATATTTTTGCGCCGTAAACAAAACTTTTTACAATGTCAGACATCGCTACTAGAGTTAAAAAAATTATCGTTGACAAATTAGGTGTGGATGAAGCAGAAGTTACAAACGAGGCTTCCTTTACAAATGATTTGGGCGCTGATTCATTAGACACCGTTGAATTAATTATGGAATTTGAAAAAGAATTTAATATTTCTATTCCTGATGAACAAGCAGAAACTATTACTACCGTAGGTCAAGCAGTTACTTATTTAGAGGAACACGCTAAATAGTAAGTTTACTTTATTGTAAATCAAACTTGATACATCGGCATATTTTAATCCGCCTTTTTGAGCCTTTGCTTTAAAGGCGGATTTAATTTTTAAAAAAGATTTTCATGCAAACCAAACGCATCGTAGTTACAGGCATTGGAGCAATCACTCCTATTGGCAACTCTTTAGACGCTTATTGGGATAGCTTAATCAATGGTGTATCGGGTGCGGACATGATTACACAATTTGATGCTTCTAAATTTAAAACAAGATTTGCTTGTGAGATAAAAGGTTTTGATGCAAATGATTTCATGGACCGAAAGGAAGCAAGAAAATTGGATCGTTTCGCGCAAATAGCTTTAGTGGCGAGTGACCAAGCTGTTGCAGATGCGGGCATCACAGGGGACAATGTTGACCATGATCGCGTAGGTGTAATTTTTGCAAGTGGTATTGGTGGATTAAACACCTTTAGTGAAGAGGTTACTAATTTTGTACAAGGGGATGGTACACCAAGGTTTAATCCATTCTTTATTCCTAAAATGATTTTGGATATTGCTGCAGGTCAAATTTCTATGAAACATGGATTTCGTGGACCCAATTTTGCTGTGGTAAGTGCGTGTGCTTCAAGTACAAACGCAATGGTGACTGCTATGGATACTTTAAAATTAGGTAAGGCAGATATTATAATAACAGGGGGTGCTGAATCGGTTATTGGAGCCGCTGGAATTGGTGGTTTTAATGCTATGAGGGCGATGAGCGAGCGTAATGATGACCCTAAAACAGCAAGCAGACCTTATGATAAGGATCGTGATGGTTTTATTATGGGAGAAGCTTCAGGTGTATTAGTATTAGAGGAATTAGAACACGCCAAAAAACGTGGCGCTAAAATATATTGTGAAGTAGTAGGCGGTGGTGCCACTGCAGATGCTTACCATTTAACCGCACCGCATCCAGAAGGATTGGGTGCAAAAAATGTAATGATTGCTGCTTTGAGAGATGCCAATATGCAACCTACTGATATTGATTATATCAATACCCATGGTACTTCAACGCCATTGGGTGACATTGCTGAAACCAAAGCAATCACTTCTGTATTTGGCGAACATGCCTATTCATTAAATATAAGTAGTACAAAGTCCATGACTGGTCACTGTTTAGGTGCTGCCGGCGTTATTGAAGCCATCGCTTGTATACAATCCGTAATTCATGATATTATTCCACCTACCATCAATCACTTTACGGATGATCCTGAATTAGACGGTCGTTTAAATTTCACATTCAATAAGGCACAAAAAAGAACAGTCAATGCAGCCTTGAGTAATACTTTTGGATTTGGTGGCCATAATGCATGTGTGATTGTGAAAAAATACAAGGACTAATTTCAGTGAAAAAAATTCAACACTTACTTTCTTTTTTTAAGAAATCTGCTTTTGAAAAAAACTTGGTTTTACTAATTGGTTATTCAACCAATAATTTATTACTATTCCAAACAGCCTTAAATCATCGTTCAGTAAAAGAACATTCCTCTGAAAATAATGAGCGTCTTGAGTTTTTAGGGGACGCTATTATTAGTTCGGTGGTAGCGGATTATTTGTTTAAAAAATATCCCTACAAGGGCGAAGGTTTTCTAACGGAGATGCGTAGTAAAATGGTGAATCGTCAGCAATTAAATCATATCGCCATTCAAATGGGATTGAAAAGATTAACGAAATTTAATAAATTAGACGGCGGTTTAAAAACAAGTCAAATATTTGGGAATACCTTGGAAGCCTTGGTGGGCGCCATTTACATTGATAAAAAATACGAGTTTACGAAAAAATGGATTGTCAATAAAATGATTCAACCCTATTTATTTATGGATGAATTAGAGTTGATTGATATCAACATCAAAAATAAAATTATTGGATGGGCATTAAAGCAAGGTAAGCAGGTTGATTTTGTTTTGGCAGGAGAACAGTTAGAAGGGCGACGTCGTTTATTCACCATCAATGTGGTATTGGATGGTGAAGTGGTCACTAGCGAAAAAGGGTATACTAAAAAAGATGCAAGTCAATTGGCTGCACAAAAAGCAATTGAAGTATTGAGCATTTAATTAATAGTTCGATTGACACAATTCAATTAATACCCCATTACAATTTTTTGGGTGGATAAAGCAAACCAATTTATTATCAGCCCCTTTTTTGGGCTGCTCATTTAAAAGGGTAAATCCAGCATTTTTTAGTCGGCTCATTTCCTCAATAATGTCTGGCACTTCAAATGCAATATGGTGCAGCCCTTCCCCTTTTTTTTCAATAAATTTTGCAATGACCCCTTCTGGATCGGTGCTTGCAACAAGTTCAATTTTGGTATGATCTTGTAAAAAAAAGGCAGTGTCCACCTGTTCTGAAGTCACAGATTCAGTTTTATAGCAAGGGCTACCTAATAATTGTTCATACAAGGAAATACTTATGTTTAAATCCTTAACTGCTATGCCGATATGCTCTACTTTAAAATTCATGCCTATTTTGTTTTACGAATTGGGAAAAATTTATGCTCAAAATCATACGAATTCAGTAAAATCAAGCCCTAAGCGTTACTTTTGTGCTTTAGAAAAAACCAAATTCGAACATGTTAAAATTACCAATTTATCTTGATCATAACGCAACTACTCCCATGGATCCAAGGGTTTTAGAAGCTATGTTACCTTATTTTGTCGAAAATTTCGGAAATGCGGCTAGTCGTAACCATTCATTTGGATGGCAAGCAGAGGAAGCAGTAGATTATGCAAGAGAGCAAATCGCTCAATTAATCGGGGCAGATCCAAAGGAAATTATCATTACTTCCGGAGCGACCGAAGGGGATAATCTTGGAATTAAAGGGGTGTTTGAAATGTATGCAAACAAAGGCAATCATATCATTACCTGTACAACAGAGCATAAAGCAGTGTTAGATACTTGCAAGCACCTTGAAAAATTAGGCGCTGAGGTTACTTATTTGGAAGTACAGCCTGATGGTCTGATTGATTTAAAACAATTAGAAGCTGCAATGAAGCCAACCACTATTTTGGTGGCAATCATGTATGCAAATAATGAAATAGGGGTGATACAGCCAGTGAAAGAAATCGGTGCCATTGCCAAAAAGCATGGGGCTTTATTTTTTACCGATGCGGTACAAGCAGTTGGAAAAATACCTGTAGACGTTATTGCGGATGGTATTGATATTATGGCATTCACTGCGCATAAAATGTATGGTCCAAAGGGCGTGGGCGCTTTATATGTGCGACGTAAAAATCCACGTGTAAAAGTAACTGCACAAATGGATGGCGGTGGCCACGAAAGAGGAATGCGTAGTGGTACTTTAAACGTTCCTGGTATTGTTGGATTTGGGAAAGCTGCAGAAGTAGCAAGGTTAGATATGGCCGCAGATACAGAAAGAATTTCTAAACTGAGAGATAAATTAGAAAATGCATTAAAACAAATAGACGAAACCTATGTAAATGGAAATCCAGCACATCGATTACCGCATGTGAGTAATATTTCATTTAAATATGTTGAAGGAGAAGGTTTAATGATGGGCTTCAATAAGGACATCGCTTTATCTTCAGGTTCAGCATGTACGTCGGCTTCATTGGAACCAAGTTATGTGTTAAAAGCATTAGGTCTTGGTGATGATTTGGCACATAGTTCACTTCGTTTTGGATTAGGAAGAAATACGACAGAGGAGCAAATTGATTTTACGATTAAAGCAGTAACTGATACTGTTTTAAAATTAAGAGAGATGAGTCCACTTTGGGAAATGTTTAAAGATGGGATTGACATTGATGCTATTCAATGGGCACATCATTAAAGTATAATTCGTAGTAATTATTCACAAAAATTTATTTTAAAAAATTTAAAAATACAACCATGGCATATTCAGATAAAGTAATCGATCATTATTCTAATCCTAAAAATGTAGGAACATTAGATAAAGCTTCTAAAAGTGTAGGTACTGGACTAGTAGGTGCACCAGAGTGTGGTGATGTAATGCGTTTACAAATAGAGGTTGATCAAACAACTGGTCTAATCACGGATGCAAAATTCAAAACTTTTGGATGCGGTTCCGCTATTGCTTCTTCTTCATTAGCCACTGAGTGGTTAAAAGGAAAAACAATCGATGAGGCTGTTAAAATTGACAACATGGATCTAGTAGAGGAATTAAATTTACCTCCAGTTAAAATACATTGCTCCGTTTTAGCAGAAGATGCAATTAAAGCAGCAATCAATGATTTCCGTTCTAAAAATGGCATGGAAGAATTAGTGTTTGAACAAAGTCATGTTTAGTTTTATTTTGCAAAAGTTGAATAGCTAAAAAATGAGTGAAGTAGCCCAAGAAAATTCCATTTATGTAAGTGCGAAAGCAAAGCAAAAAGTAATGCAGTTAATGCAGGATGCTGGTGTCGTGGGCGATGCCAACTATTTTTTACGTGTTGGTGTTGTGGGTGGTGGTTGTTCAGGATTAAGCTACAAACTTGATTTTGATAATGAAATAAAGCCCATGGATCAGGTATTTGAGGATAATGGCATCAAAATAGTCACTGATTTAAAAAGTTTCCTTTATTTGGTCAATACTGAGTTGGAGTTTTCGGATGGGCTAAATGGCAAGGGTTTTTATTTTAACAACCCCAATGCAAGTCGTAGTTGTGGTTGCGGTGAAAGTTTCGCAGTATAGTACTATTTAATTCAATAAAAGAAATACAAAATAGTCCCACCTAATTCCGAGTATTCGGCAAGGGGTCGGGGCTATTTTTTTTGTAGCTTTGGCTTATGTGGTCAATATGTAAAAAAGAGTGGACACAATATTTTAGTAGCCTAACGGGGTATTTAATTATCAGCTTTTACTTGATAGTGAATGGGCTATTGTTATTTGTGATACCTAACTATAATTTACTTGATTTTGGCTATGCAAGTTTACAAGTGTACTTTGATTTTGCGCCATGGTTTTTATTATTGTTAGTGCCAGCCATAACCATGCGAAGTTTTTCTGACGAGTTTAAGCAGGGCACTTATGAAGTATTACATAGCTTGCCATTTTCTTCCTTACAATTAGTGCTTGGAAAATTATTGGGAAGTTTGCTCATTGTTATTGCCGCAATAGCACCCACCATTTTTTATGCATTTGTATTAAACGCTTTAAGTTCAACCGGAGGGATTGATTGGGGCGCAACCATTGGAAGCTATATCGGATTAATTTTATTAGGCGCCGTGTATACTGCAGTGGGTGTATTTGCTAGTAGCTTGACAAAAAACAGCGCCATCGCCTTGCTTTTGTCAATCATCATTTCAATATTATTATTACAAAGTTTTGATTGGATAAGCACCGTCTCTTTTTTTTCAAATGGCTACGATTTTTATATAAAGCAACTAGGATTGTCATTGCATTATAATAATATGAGTAAGGGGTTGATTAAGTTGACCGATATGATTTATTTTATTTCCATTTTGGTTTTATTTATTCTAGGCACCATCGAGAATTTAAAGGGAAAAATTAAATATGTATTTTTATTAATTGCCATCATAGGTGCCAACTATCTAAGCAATATATTCCCATTTCAATTGGATTTAACTAAGGAAAAAAGGTACACTTTAAGTGCAAGTTCCACGGAAGTCATCAGTCAAATAAAGACACCGGTGACGGTTCATTTGTATTTAGGGGGTGACCTGCCATCCCATTATAAAACAATAGCGAATGCGGCCGTCGCATTATTGGATCAGTTGCATCAAGTTAACCCAGCCTTGATCAAATGGAATTTAGAAATTCCTAATCAGTTAGTCAATGATACCGCTTTATATGTTTTGTATGATAGTTTATCAAAATTGGGCTTACCAATTGAAAGAATACAACAAGGAACTGGAGGTGGTGACAAAAGAGTGGATCAACTTATTATACCAGGGGCATTGGTGGAAGTGGATGGGCAAAAGCCTTACGCCATTGATTTGAGGAGTTCAAAAAAATATTTTAAACCTTATAATATAGTTAAGGATATACCAGAGGTGGATGAACAAGCCAGCGCAAATGCTGCGGAAGCATTGTTGGAATATAAATTTATCCAAGCCATCTATTTATTAAACCGCAAGGCAGTTCCAAGCATTGCTTACTTGATTGGAAATGGACAACCAGTTAATTTAACCGTGAATGATATAGGAGAAACTTTAAAGGACCAATACGATTTATCTGTATTTGATTTAAGTAAGGGATTCCCTGATGCTACTAAAATAAAAACATTACTTATTGTTAAACCAACCACGCCATTTAGCGATTTAGATAAATTAAAAATTGACCAATATGTCATGGGTGGTGGAAATATTGTTTGGGCAGTAGATAAATTATTTGCGGAGTACGATAGCTTACAAAAAACCGACGGTGCCTATGTTTCCTTTGATCGCGGACTGGCCTTGGATGATTTATTATTTAAGTATGGTATTCGTATAAATTCAAATTTGATTCAGGACTTAAATTGTGCCAAATTACCATTGGTGGTAGGAACACAAGGCGACGGGTCACCTTTAATCAAAAGAGTGCCTTGGCCGTATTATCCTTTTTTAAATGGAAACGATAATCATCCCATTGCGCAAAATATGGATCGTGTATTGTCCTTATTTCCTTCTAGTATTGATACGCTATCTTCTAATGGCATTAAGCATACCATTTTATTAATGACCGATACAAGCTCAAGAAGCTTGGCTTCGCCAGCCCAGGTTTCATTGAATTCAGTTAAAGGGGAGGAAGACATGCTACAATTTACACAACATCATTTCCCGATAGCTGTATTATCTGAAGGAAATTTTAATTCATTTTTTGAAAACAGATTGTCTCAGGTGTTAAAAGATACCGTCCAGCAAAATTTAGGTGTCGCTTTTGCATCCAAGGGGAAGCCTTCCAAACAAATCTTTATTGCAGATGCTGATCTATTTACAAATAAGGTAGATAAGTCAAATGGCCCCTTACCCATGGGTATGATACCATTTGAATCCTACCAATTTGCTAATCGTGATTTTTTTGTAAATGCAATACAATACTTGAATGAGCCGGTGGGCTTACTTGAAAGTAGAAATAAGGGGATTGTATTAAGATTATTAGACAAGACCAAGGTGACCGAGCATCGGCTTTTTTGGCAATGGATGCTTTTGTTAGGCCCCGTTGTACTACTTTCCATATTTTTTTATTTTTGGACCCAATATCGCCAACGCCTTTTTGGGGCTTCGTAAATCTAGTATTATCTTTACTTTATGACAACAGATCAAATTGTTTACTCAGTATTTGGCGTAGTAATATTAATTGCATTAACGCTTGATTTAGGATTTTTAAGCAAAAAAAATACAACCATAACTATTCGCCAAGCAATGCGTCAAACCTTTTTATGGGTTTTATTAGCACTCGGATTTTTTGTGTTTATGTGGGTAGAAGAAGGGCAAAAACTTGCCTTTGAATACTTAAGCGGTTATTTAATGGAGTGGAGTTTAAGTATTGACAATATTTTTGTGTTCATTTTAATTTTTGATGCGTTTAAGGTGAAAGAAGTGCATTTGTCAAGGGTGCTGTTGATTGGAATTTTAGCAGCAATTGTTTTTAGGGTTTTATTTATAACATTAGGTGTAGCACTTGTTGCTCAATTTTCATGGGTGTTATATATTTTTGGGGTGTTTTTATTATATACCGGATATAAAATGTTTGGGGCTGATGAGGAAAGTGCATTTGACCCACATGAATCAAAAATTTATAAATTTTTGAAAAGCTTTTTACCACTGACGCCCAGTGATGGTGATGGTAAGTTTATGATTCGTCAAAATGGGAAGCCGTTATATACCACTTTATTTGTGGTGGTTATTTTACTCGCAGCCATTGACATTGTATTTGCGCTGGATTCCATTCCTGCAGTGATGGGAATTTCAATGAATAGTCTAGTCATTTATACTTCAAATATTTTTGCCATTTTAGGATTGCGCTCCTTGTTCTTTTTGTTACGTGGGGCAGTTAATGAATTTGAGCATTTGCAAAAAGGAATTGCGCTTGTTTTAATATTTATAGGCGTTAAAATGTTAGGGGAACATTATATCAATATGGTGATGGGTAAAAACACGCAAGTTTTGTTGTCTTTATTAGTGATTTTATTTTCAATCACTGGTTCCATATTGTATTCTATCTTTTCAAATAAGCAAAAAAATCTACCTAAGGATTTAAAAGATAATTCAATTTAATCATATCATTTAGTTGTCATATACAATTGAACATATTGCAAGCTGGCTAAGTACAAATTCTGTTATTAAAACACCAGCCCATATTGCTCATTTACTTACAGATAGTCGGCGACTCATTTATCCTGACACCAGTTTATTTTTCGCCATTACTACTGGGCAAAATGATGGTCACTTATATGTTGAAGAATTAATGCAGCGTGGCGTATTTAATTTTGTTGTAAAAACAAATTTTGATACCAGCGCATTTCCCAATGCCAATTTTTTAAAAGTGAATGATGTGCTTGTAGCTTTACAAATTATTGCTACACATCACCGTGCCCAATTTACCTATCCAGTGATAGGAATAACAGGGAGTAATGGAAAAACCATAGTTAAAGAATGGCTAAATCAATTACTCGCGAACCGATATCATATTATACGAAGTCCACGTAGTTATAATTCACAAATTGGGGTACCATTAAGTGTCTGGGAAATGGAGAAGAAGCATCAATTGGCCATTTTTGAAGCGGGAATATCACAAAAAGGGGAGATGGAAGTATTGGCAAATATGATACAGCCCACTATCGGGATTTTAACCAGTATCGGAACAGCACACCAAGAAGGTTTTGAAAGTGAAGCGGAAAAAAGAAATGAAAAATGGAAATTATTTCAAAATGCACAAGTGATCATTGCGCCATTATCGGAATTAGCATTGGATGATAATGATGTTGCGCATCATTCAGGTTATCCATCTGTCATTACCTGGTGTCGCTCAGGCGCAGCCACCTTGAAAATACAAAGTGAAACAATAATACAGGGGCATACACATTTGCAGGCAAATTACCTAGGAGC
>JAURIP010000295.1 GCA_030832695.1 Sediminibacterium sp.
CGCATGTTTTCCTAAAGTAAATAATTCTTGTAATTCTCTACCATAGTTTTCGTCAGGCGCAGTGTTGGTATTTAAATATCCATTTAGGTAACGCAACATACCTGCATCAATGGTAATTAATTTTATAAGTTGTTTAAAGTTGCCCAAGCAGTTTTTCCGAATGGTGTCGTGATGATTAAAAACATAATTGCCATAGTAAACAATGTCGGCTTCAATACTAAAATGATTTGCCCAAAAAAGGGAAAGCTTTTCTGTAATGTTTTTTTCTTGATTGATCATTCCGCCCACTTGCCACTTTTTAAAATTGGAAACGCGATAGCTATTCAGCGTGCCATCGGAAGTGATATTATTTATCCAAGTAGTGCCCAAAGGAACCATTGGGTCAATTACTGTTGCTGTGTTATAATCATTGAGTGGTGGACTAGGATAATTAATATTAGGAGACAACAGTTCACTGACTGATTTTGCCATGCCCTTATTAAGGAAATAGTCTATTTCGTTTGATTTTGCCCCAAAAAGCACCCTTTTCAATAAGTGTTTGGTGGTCACCTTTGTCCAAGCCCCTTGATATGGGGTCAATCCTAAATTGCTTGAAATGGGGGTTGCAGGCATAACTGAATTAATATTCTTTTTAAATTTACTAGTTTTCATCATTTATAGCAAAAAAATGTAAACTTTTTTCTAAATGATAGCGGAAACTTAGAAAAATCTCTAAAGCATTAGCTAATCAATTGGATTAAATCCATTTGATATTACCTTTAGGTATAATTTAAATTTAAAATAATTTTAATATGTATAAGAAACTGCTCATTGTAACCCTTTGCTTAGTGTGTGTAACCACTTTTTTACACAGTCAAAAGGCGGTTAAGCTTATTAATGAATCTGAAACCGAGCGGATTGAAAAGTATTTGTCTTCAGATGAATTAGCGGGGAGACAAATTTATACGCCGGGTATTGAAAAGGCAGCCAAATATATTGCCAATGAGTTTAAACAAAATGGTTTAGCTACTTTTAAAAACAGCGATAGTCATTTACAAAGTTTTTCAAGAATTAGTACAAAATTTATTTCTGCATCAGGGATTTTTGATGGCAATAATATAGACACAAAAAATATCATCGCTATTACTGCCGAAGCCAATTTGGATATTAATGAAAAAAGCGGGTATGAGGTTGTAAAAATAGCGAAGGAAGATAATTTATTTTTAACTGTTAGAAAATACATGACTAACAATAAAAATTATATAATATTAGTAGATGAATCCTTGGGGGCAAATTTTGGAAGATTGGTGCAATTTAAATCTGGATTGAGTGAACAACAAAAATCAATTTTTATTGTATTAATAAATCAAACACCAACGGCATTTAAGTTACAAGCAACGCATAAAGTTGATAAATTATCACTGTCAAATGTAGTTGGTATTATTCCTGGTAAATCATTACCTAATGAGTACGTTATTTTTTCTGGACACTATGATCACTTAGGGGTGAACGGAAAAAGAGCTGTCAATGGTGATTCTATTTATAATGGTGCTAACGATGATGCCGCGGGTACCACTGCTATGATTATGCTATCAAAATATTATTCAGCATTAGCTAATAATGAGCGCACATTAGTGTTTGCTGCGTTCACTGCCGAAGAGTCGGGCGGATTTGGTGCACAATATTTTTCAAAACAATTTGACCCATTACAGGTTAAAGCAATGTTTAATATTGAAATGATTGGTACCGAAAGTAAGTGGGGAAAAAATAGTGCATACATCACTGGGTATGAAAAAACAAATATGGGAGCGATACTTCAAAAGAATTTAGAAGGAACTGACTTTAATTTTTTCCCAGACCCTTATACGGATCAAAATTTATTTTACAGATCAGACAATGCAACATTGGCGCGCTTAGGTGTACCAGCGCACACCATCAGCACGTCCAAAATGGATAATGAACCTAATTATCATAAACCAAGTGATGAATTTTCAACTTTGGATATTGCAAATATGACACAAATTATAAAAGCCATTGCTAAAAGTGCGCAATCTATTATTTCAGGAAAGGATACGCCAACAAGAGTGGATATTACACAATTAAAATAATACTTACAGGACCAGTTGAAAATAAAATATGAATTTATAGTTTGACCATGTTGATCAACAATATTTAAACTAGCAAATCAATAAATTTAAATTCCCGGATCCAAAATATTTTAAATATGAGAGCATTAAAAAAAGGAATAAAGTTAGTTGTCATTTTTATTTTCACCGCCATTTTTACGAATGCACAGGATGTATCTTATTTTCCAGCTGCAAATAATTGGGAGAAAAAATCACCTGCATTTTTTAAAATTGATACTAATAAAATTAAGGAGGCTATTCAATTTTCAACGCAGCATGAATCTAAGTTTCCTAGGAATGCGAGAATTACCCAAGCAATGCAGTATGCGAAAGAGCCATTTGGCGACCCTGTCGGTCCTATGATGGATCGAGGCGGTTTGAGCGGTTTAATTATATATAAAGGGTATATCATTGCTGAGTGGGGGGATCCTACTATTGTTGAAACTTGTAATAGTGTCACTAAAAGCTGGGTATCTAGCATTGTTGGATTGGCACTTGATAAGGGGTTAATTTCATCCTTAGATGACAAGGTCAATAATTATATGCCTCCGATTCAACCTTATGTTGCTTTGATGAATACGAATCAAAATCCAATTGCAGTTAAAGATTTTA
>JAURIP010000385.1 GCA_030832695.1 Sediminibacterium sp.
CTCAGATTGAATATTGGTTCCAATTAAAACAATAATACCCACACATGCTACAACAATCACCCAAGCCATCCAACGTATTTTTAAAAACTTTGCTAATAAATTTTTATAGCCATTTTCCATGCCTTTAAAAAAAGGTTCAGTTTGCTCATAAAACTTTCCTTGCTTGCCATCCTTGCGACTTAAATATACATTCAGCACAGGGGTAATGGTCAAGGAAACAAATGCGGATACCAAAACCGCACCGGCTACTACAACGCCAAACTCTTTAAATAAGGAGCCAATAAAACCTTATAAAAATATCACCGGCATAAATACCACTGCCAGTGTAATGGAAGTAGAAATGACAGCGAAGAAAATTTCCTTACTGCCTTCTCTGGCTGCATCTTTTAAAGGCAAGCCTTCTTCTAACTTTCTAAATATATTTTCGGTGACCACAATTCCATCATCCACTACCAAACCTGTTGCTAATACGATCGCTAATAAGGTAAGTACATTGATAGAAAAACCCGCAAGGTACATAATGAAAAAAGTAGCTATTAAAGAAATAGGAATATCTATAAGTGGTCTAATCGCAATCAACCAATTTCTAAAAAAGAAAAATATAACGAGTACCACTAAAGCAAATGAAATGAAAATAGTCTCCTTCACTTCCTGTAAAGCCCTGCGTACATTTTTAGTATTATCAATAGGAACATCAAATTCAATATCCGTTTTATTTGATTTCTTAATTTCATCCAAACGCTTATAAAATTCATCAGCTATTTTAATGTAGTTGGCGCCAGGTTGTGGCGAAAGTGATACCATTATCGATTGCGCACCATTAAAATAAACAGCTTGATCTTCTTGTTCAGGACCTAATTCTACTTTAGCAACATCCCCTAATCGAATAATTCCAGCAGCATCCTGCTTTAATATGATATTTCTAAAATCAGCTTCAGTCGTTAAGCGGCCTAATGTTCGTATAATGTATTCTGCTTTAGTACCATTAATTTTTCCAGCAGGTAGTTCCACATTTTCTTTGTTCAACGCCACTTGAATATCATTAAAAGCAATACCAAACGCATTCAACAAATCTGAATTGGGGAATATGCGCATTGAATAACGCTTACCTCTAACACTCACACTACTCACTTCATCAATCGTTTGGAAACGCTGCTGTAATACATTCTCTGCATACTCCGTTAATTCATAAATACTTTTTGATTTACTTTTTACAGTCATTAGTACGATAAAATCCGAACTCGCATCGGATTTAGAAACTACGGGCGGACTACTAATATCTTCAGGCAAACTTCGAGAAGCCTGACTCACTTTATCACGCACATCATTGGCTGCAGTCTCTAAATCTATTCCCAAATTAAACTCAACTGTAATATTAGATGATCCAACAGAACTGGAAGAATTAATGGTTTTGATACCAGGTATCCCATTAATTGATTTTTCAAGTGGTTCTGTTATTTGACTTTGTATTACCTGCGAATTCGCACCAGAATAATTTGTCTGAACATTTATGATGGGTGGGTCAATGGCAGGATATTCCCTTAATGCTAAAAAAGAAAAACCAACAATACCGAAAAGTACGATGGCAATATTCATTACAGTAGCAAGTACTGGTCGTTTTAAGGAAAGTTCAGATATATTCATCTAGTATGACTTAATAAAAAAATTTATTTTAATGCACTATTTAGTGATATCGGCAAGCTTCACAGTTTTACTAATTTTAACATTACTGCCTTGCCTTACAAATAACATTCCTGAAACTATAATACTGTCACCCACTTTTAATCCTTTGGTAATTTCAACAGAGGAAGTTGTACGGTAACCAGTTTCAACATCAATTAGTTTTGCGATACCCCCTTGTACTATTGTTATTTGCTTGCTACGAGAATCCGGTATAACCACATTGGCAGGCACTATAATGGTTGGTTTTTGTGTATTTTCTCCAAGCATTACTTTTACATAGGAGCCTGGTAATAACTTTCCTTGTAATACAGCCCGCACTTTAATATTACGTGTAGACGCAATAATTTGAGGCTCAATGGCAATCACACTAGCA
>JAURIP010000185.1 GCA_030832695.1 Sediminibacterium sp.
ATTTCCATTCACTTTTACCTTGTCCATTTGATCTTGTAGCTGTAACAATTGTTGCGCTGAATTTTGTTGTATTTGCTTTATTGGTGCAAGCTTTGCTATGGAGGGTAAGCTTTGTAATTTTGCAGTAACTATATTTTCCGCACTCAATAAATCTATTTGCGCATTGATAAATGTGGTTGCATAATTAGTGCTTGCTTTTTTTAATTGTTTTTTAAGCAATTGAACGGTCTTTACTTTTTTCGCCCCTTCTAGTGAAACTATATTTACATAGGCATTTAAGGCATAGGTGGCTTTTAATTTCAAGGAGTCGTCGTTCAGCATTTTAAAAAGAAGTTTCCACTCTGCACTTTTCCAAGTACCCATCGTTGTTAATGCATCTGTAACTTCGCTCGCATGTTGGTAAGGAAATACTGTTAACACTTGATTTACACTTTTTTCTCCCTTTTGTGCTTGCACATGAAAGGAAATAAAAAAAGTGATTGCAATTAAATAAATATAATTTTTCATAAAAAGTTATTATAAATTTTTTTTTAATCGGTGAATTCATGTTGCGTTTATGTTTCATGAATCAATATTAATTAAATACTCCAAGAGCCGCGCATGGGCGGATTAATTAAAAAATTAGCTTCTGTGTCATTTAAAAATTCTTGGGTATCTGGATCAAAATGTAAGGTTCTTCCTAATTGTAAAGCAATCTTACCCATATTAATCATAGTACATGACCTAAAGCCATTAGACTCATTTAAAGCAAATGGGGTACGATATTTTACGGCATCTAAAAAGTTTGTTACTTGTGGTGCAGGATCTGGCATCATAGCGACCTTCTCCTTTAAATTTGGAATGTCAGATTTGAATCCGGCAAACAATTTTCCTTTTGGCCCTTCGATATATGCTGCGTTAGGATCAGTTGCTTCCCCATCTAAAATAATTTTACAACCATCCGCATAAGTGTAGGTGATTTTTCGGAAGGTACCACATGCATCAGGATGTTGTTGTTCAGCATCTACTTCCACTTTAATAGGACTGGTTTCATCTTTTCCTAAAAAGTATTGAATTGGGTCCAAATAGTGTTGTCCCATATCACCTAAACCTCCGCCATCATAATCCCAGTAACCTCTGAAAGTGCCATGAACACGGTGCGCATTGTAAGGCTTGTAAGGCGCTGGTCCCAACCACCTGTCATAATCTAATTCTGCTGGGATGGCTTGTTCTTCCAATTTTGTTTTTCCGATCCAATAAAATTTCCAATCAAATCCGGTTGTTTTACTTACAGTAACAGTGAGTGGCCATCCTAATAATCCAGATTCCACTAATTTTTTAATGGGTTTGACAGTTGTATTCATTCCATAAAAATTCTCTTCAAAACGGAACCAAGTATTTAAACGAAACATTCTTTTATATTCTTTAACCGCTTCCACTACTTTTTTTCCTTCCCCAATAGTACGCGTCATTGGTTTTTCACACCAAATATCTTTTCCAGCTTTTGCAGCATCTACTGCCATGATGCCATGCCAATGAGGTGGGGTTGCAATATGCACAATGTCTACTTCAGGAAGTGCAATTAACTCCTGGTGATTGTGAAATGTTTTTACGCCACCTCCAATTAATTTTTCAGCACTTAGCAAATGATTTTTATCAATATCACAAATAGCGACTACTCTTGTTCCCGCATAACCAATATGTCCACGGCCCATGCCACCTAAGCCAATAATACCTTTGGTGAGTTGATCACTAGGGGCTATAAATCCCCTTCCTAATACATTTCTTGGCACAATTGAAAATCCTGCAATGATGGTAGCCGTATTTTTTAAAAATTTCCTTCTGGTATTTTTTTCAATTTTCATTTGAATATTTTTTACACTAAAAATGATTTTATAAATAAAATTATCCTTTAACTTAATTTGAACACTTTCACATTTCTAAAATAAATGGGGGCGCCTGCATGTTTTCCTTGTAATCCAATATGACCACGTAGCGCAAGTGTTGACATTGGGTTTTTTAACCAAGATGGAACATTGCTACCATCTGGATTTACTTTACTAGAGGTAAAATCATCCATATTACATTCATTAACCAATGTCCCATTTAAAACAATTGATATCATTTTTCCTTTACAAGTAATAGTGAAGTGATTCCACTCGCCAGCAGGCTTTAATGATTTATTGGTCGCAGGCTTACGTCCAAAAATTGCGGCACATTGCCAAGTAGGTGAGGCTTTGCTCCATTGCTTTGAATAATCATCAGCAATTTGAATTTCAACAGAATTAGGAATCCACTCTACGATATCTGTTGCGTGCACAATAACACCACTATTGGTGCCGTCTGCATTTTGAAAATCTAAATCCAAAATAAAATCATCGTATTCGTCAAAGCTCCAAATAGCATCATCTTTACTTGCGGTAATTACCCCACTTGAATCCTTCCAAATAGATTTATCATAAATCGCTTTTGATAAATTATTTCCAAATAAATTCTTCCATCCTTTGCCCATGGGCTGCCCTTGAACAGCAATAGCTTTATTTTGTGCAATTGAATTAAACGTTACTCCAATGAATAAGACGAATAAAATAAATTGATTTTTTTTCATGTAATTGTTTTGATAATTTTTTACCTTTTGTCGCTAATTATTCCTTTTCACCTATTTATTATATTAAGCGAGATCAAATTACTTTTAAAGGCATGTATGCAAATATTTGCTTCTCTAAATTTATTGTTTTTTGCTTAAATTCAGGTCATCTATTTAGCTTTAATATAGTTAGTCCGACTAATTATTTTCATTGCGAATGGCGATTCCCTTTCTTGCCTTATTTTGTACTCCCTGATCAATACTAAGTGCACCATTTACCCATACATATTTTACGCCTTTACTATATTGGTGTGGTTGATTAAATTCTGATGCATCTGAAATTTCATTTTCATCAAAAATAACAATATCGGCAAAATAACCTTCTTTAACTAAGCCTCTATTTTTCAAATTAAATTTTTGTGCGGGCAAGCCAGTCATGCGTCTTATGGCTTCTTCTAAATTAATCACCCCTAAATCTTTAACATATTTTCCCAAAACCCTTGCATTGGTTCCATAGGCACGTGGATGTGGCATACCAGTACCAAAATTGACAATACCAGCGTCGCTTGCAAACATATTAAAGGGGTACTTCATGATTGTTTTTACATCCTCCTCACTCATGCCATGATAGATCATTTGTGCACCGCCTTTTTCAATCATTTGTATAATGGTTTCTGCTTCTTGTTTCGCATTATTTTTATTTCCTCTTAAAATATTTATTTCTTCGATGTTTTTTCCATTATAGGTGCTATCGGCACTATAATTTGCAACAACAGCGTAACTAAAGTGTTTTAATCCTCTTTTTTTAATGATACCCATACTGTGTGCTGCAACTTTTTTTCTGATGATCGGATTCTTTAATCTTGTCATAATTGAATCCTGCCCATCTGCTAATACCCAATCAGGAAGTAATACACTAAGCTGTGTACTGCTTGCTGTATAAGGGTATTGATCAATCGTAACATCAATGCCTTCCTTCCTTGCATTAATAATTAATGGTATTGTTTCCTTGCTTCTTCCCCAGTTATTTTGACCGCTTACTTTAAAATGTGAAATTTCAACTGGAATATTTGCTTCACGGCCAATATTAATTGCCTCATTAATAGCATCCACTACTTTATCTTCTTCATATCTAATATGTGATGCATACACACCTCCATTATTGGACACTACCTTCGCTAATCTTACAATTTCCGAAGTAGGCGCGTAGGTACCGGGGATATATATCAAACCAGTGGACATACCAACAGCACCCTCTTTCATAGCTTGCTGTGCTAGCTGTTCCATTTGAATTAATTCTTGTTCGGTTGCATTCCGATTGGCAGTGCCCATGACTTGCTTACGAATGGTATTGTGCCCAATTAATGATCCAATATTGATTGTAACACCAACGGAATCAATACTATTAAAATATTTTTTTAAATCCTCCATTGATCCGCCACAATTTCCTGTAATCACCGTGGTTACACCATCATAAATAAAATTAGAAGCCAATGGATTTCTTATTGCTGCGTTTTCAATATGCCCATGAACATCAATAAAACCCGGTGAAATAATCAATCCTTTTGCATCAATTTCTCGCACCCCTTTCCAGTTTTGCAAATGGCCAATGGCTACAATC
>JAURIP010000345.1 GCA_030832695.1 Sediminibacterium sp.
CACGTTTTCTTCCACTGTTTTTGAATCAAACAAGGCGTTCCCCTGAAAAAGCATGCCTATATTATTTCTTAGTTCCTTTCTATCCTCCTTACTCATACTGTGTAATTCTTCACCATCAAAGTATATTTTGCCTTTGTCAGCATGGATTAAATCAACAATGCATTTGGTTAGTACCGTTTTCCCACTTCCGCTGGTGCCAATAATTAAATTACAAATACCGGGCCTAAATTGCGCAGTGATGTCGTCAATGATTACTTTGCCTTCAAAAGCTTTTGATATGTTATTTACTTCAATCATGCTTATGGGTTCAATGGAATTTGTAAATTTAATAAGTCCGCAAAGGTATCTGATCTGCTAATTAATTTTGCTTTCTCTTTTTCAAATAAAACTTGTGCTGGTTTGTAGCGTGCGTTATAATTACTGGACATTTCATATCCATAAGCGCCCGCATTATAAAAAACTAAAAAATCACCTTCGGAAATAGTGGGGATAGGGCGGTCCCATGCAAAAGTATCTGTCTCACAAATATTGCCGACTACTGCATAATTTTTTGTTGGCTGATCGGGCTGGCTCATGTTATCAATATGATGGTAGGCGTCATAAAACATGGGTCTAATCAAATGATTGAGTCCGGTATTAATACCTGCAAAGGTAATTTCGCCATGTTCCTTTAATACATTCACTTGGGTAATAAAATAGCCTGCTTCACTTACTAAATATTTTCCTGGTTCAAACCAAGCTGTCAGTGGTCGTCCAAATTTTTCAGACATTTTTTTCATCACTTTATTAACCTCGCTTCCTAATAAAGCAATATCTGTTCCTTTTTCATTGGGTGCATAAGGCACTTTGAAACCGCCACCAAAATCTAACACCTGCACACTTGGGAATTCACCTAATATACTTTCAAAAACTTCAGCTGATTGTAAAAAAACACTTACTTCTTTTATTTCACTACCCGTATGTATATGTAAGGTGGTTATATTAAGTTGGAATTTTTCTTGAATGGCTTTTAATTCATTCAATTGTGTCAAAGGAATCCCAAATTTACTTTTATCGTGCCCTGTTGAAATTTTAAGATTTCCCCCAGCCATAATATTGGGGCGAATGCGAACGCCTACTGCATAAGTATTTCCAAATTTTTCACCGAACTTTTCTAAATTGGATAAGCTGTCAATATTTACATTAATGCCCAAAGCAACTGCTTCGCAAATTTCATTAAAGGACACACTATTACTGGTATATAAAATATTTTTTGGCTCAAAGCCTACATGCAAGGCCAATTTCACTTCATTAATGGAGCTGCAATCAATGGGGCAGCCTGCATTCTTTACTACTTGTAAAATATGAATATTGGTAAGGGCTTTACACGCGTAAAAAAAACGGGTTTGATTCATATCAAAATGAGTAACTAAATTTTGATATTGTGATACAATCTTTTCAGCATGATAAACATACAAGGGCGTGCCAAATTTTTCAGCAGCTTGCTTTAATTGCCCATAAGTTAAACTTGACTCCATGCTACGAAGATACAATTGAACTGATGTTTTAATACGAAATCAGTCCGGATAATTTGAGAAAATGTTAAGGAAGGGGATCTTCTGCGTCAATAGCAGCATCTAATTCAGTAGTTTGATTAAATACACTATTATCGGTAAAATCTTCTGGTTTAACAATAGTTGCTTCCACAACTTGATCCGCTAATACCTCTCTGATTTTAGGCAAATCGTCGGTTGAATTGATTCCGAAATAATCCATGAAATTAACCGAGGTTGAATATACCAATGGCTTGCCTGGCATATTTTCATTACGACCACTAATGGTGATTAATTCTTTCTCTAATAATTTTTGAATCGAGTAATCACTATTTACACCGCGTATGGCTTCCACCTCCCCTTTGGTGATGGGCTGTTTGTAAGCAATAATTGCCAATGATTCAAGTGCAGCGTTGGATAAACGTTTTAAAAATTTATCACCATTTAATTGTGCAATCGTATTGTGAAAATTTGGCTTCGTTAAAAATTGCCAGCCGCCACCACTTTGTTTTAATTCAAATGGATAAAATTCCGTTGCATATTTTTCTTGTATGCCTTCTAAAGCCGATTCTACTTGGCTTAGTGTAATACGTTCTTCTAAAAATCCAAAAGCATTGTTAATAAGCTCAGTAATATCATTTGCATTTAGTGCTTTTTCACTTGCAAAAACTAAGGCTTCAATATGCGGAATGATTTGGCTTATTTCCATAATGGGTTGGTATTCTTATCCGTTTAATGCTGCAGCACCACTTAC
>JAURIP010000207.1 GCA_030832695.1 Sediminibacterium sp.
GTATCGTGAGGTATCTTTATTATTACGTCGCCCGCCAGGACGTGAAGCATATCCAGGTGATGTATTCTATTTGCATAGTCGTTTATTAGAGCGTGCTGCAAAAGTTATTGCCAATGACGATGTTGCTAAAAACATGAATGACTTACCTGATTCAATCAAGCATTTGGTTAAAGGAGGTGGATCATTAACTGCATTACCAATCATTGAAACACAAGCAGGTGACGTATCTGCTTATATTCCAACCAACGTAATTTCAATTACGGACGGTCAAATTTTCTTAGAGGGTAACTTATTTAACGCAGGTATTCGTCCAGCGATTAACGTAGGTATCTCTGTTAGTCGTGTGGGTGGTAATGCACAGATTAAGTCCATGAAAAAAGTATCTGGTACTTTAAAATTAGATCAGGCTTTATACAGAGAGTTGGAAGCCTTCTCTAAGTTTGGTGGTGATTTGGATGCTGCTACTAAATCAGTAATTGATAAAGGAGCTAGAAACGTAGAAATTTTAAAGCAAGCGCAATACACACCGTTCTCGGTTGAAAAACAAGTAGCCATTATTTACTTAGGTACGAATGGTTTATTGAGAGAAGTTGCAGTTCGTAAGGTAAAAGAATTTGAAGCTCATTTCTTATTAGAAATGACCAATAAATTACCAAACGTATTGGCTGAGTTTAAAAAAGGAAATTTACCGGAAGATGGATTAAAGCAAATGGTAGATTTAGCGAATAGTATTATTCCACAATACAAATAATATTAGTTCATATTAAATTGATACAAAACCCTGAACTATGTTCGGGGTTTTTTGTTACTATGTTATGTCTGTGATTAAAGTACAAAATATAAGTAAGCATTTCGGCAGCTTAAAGGCAGTCGACGACCTAAGCTTTGAAGTGCAAGCAGGCCAGGTATTTGGCTTTTTAGGCCAAAATGGATCTGGTAAAAGTACCACCATTCGCATGTTGTTGTCCTTAATCCACCCAACAAGTGGGAGCATTGAATTATTTGGGAAGCGTATTGAAAAAAACAGAGAAGAAATATTAGAACAAGTGGGCGCGATTATTGAAAGGCCGGATTTGTACCCCTATTTAAGTGCTAAGGAACATTTGCAATTATTTGCCAAAGTGCGGAAGCAAAAAATTGGGGAAGCGGACATTAATACCACGCTAGAAAAAGTAGGATTAGCCCATCGTGCACAGGATAAAGTGCAAACTTTTTCATTAGGCATGAAACAGCGCTTAGGCATTGGTATAGCACTTGTGCATAATCCTTCCTTAATTATATTGGATGAACCTACCAATGGGTTGGATCCGCAAGGGATTGCTGATATCAGACAATTAATTCAATATTTGGCAAAGGAAGAAGGTAAAACAGTGTTGGTATCCTCGCATTTGCTTTCTGAAATTGAGCAAGTGGCCCACCAAATTTTAATTATACATCAAGGAAAAAAAATGGTGGAAGGGGTAACCAAAGAATTGTTAGATCCTGAGAAAAGAATTGTGCAAATAAAAACGACCGATGAT
Source organism: Sediminibacterium sp. (assembly GCA_030832695.1). The sequence goes on from JAURIP010000207.1 coordinate 1,521, forward strand.
ATAAATGCCTTGAAAGTTATTACTGCTGGTAGTTTTAGTGATTATTTGTTGTCCCGCAGCGAAGGCATGTATTTAAAAATACCTACCCGTGAAATTCCCCTGCTTAATGAAGCATTGGTGAAGGCTGGGGTTGGGATTGTAGGTATTGAGACAAAAAACTCCTTAGAAGATTATTTTTTACAAATCACTTCAAACGCTTAATTATGTGGTCGCTGATCAAAGTTGAATTGTATAAAATATTTAGTCGCCCGCGCACGTATATTGCATTTGGCGCAATTGCGGCATTGATTGTAGTGATCCAATTCGGATTAAAAATAGATGGTGATTCCTATGCTTCTTTTTTAATGAAGGACATTAATGATACATTAACGGTGGATGGCAAAGTATTGAATGGGTATTTAATTTGTTATATCCTATTACAATTATTATTGGTGCATGTGCCATTGTTAGTCGCATTGATAGCGGCAGATATGATTTCCGGGGAAGCCAACTTAGGCACACTTCGATTATTATTCACAACGCCTTATAGTCGCACAAGCTGGGTATTTGCTAAGTTTATCGCCGCTAGTATTTATACCATTTTGCTATTAATATGGCTGGCATTTTTAGCCCTATTTGTAAGTATGTGGATATTTGGCACGGATGATTTATTCTTAATGAAATCGAATTATGTTGTACTCATTGAACAAAATGATGTGTTGTGGCGCTATGTAGGTGCTTTTGTATTTGCGAGCTTTTCATTATTGACAGTCACTAGTCTTGGATTTTTATTGTCAAGCTTGTCTAATAATTCCATTGGTCCCATTGTTGGCACGATGAGTGCTATTGTATTCTTTACCATTTTGAGCACTTTGAATATACCCTTGTTTACACTCGTTAAGCCTTATTTGTTTACGACACATATGAATAATTGGAAGGAGTTTTTTGATATTCAAGTGAATGCCAATAATGAGGCCATCACAGGAAGTATTTTAAATATCCCGAAAATTAAAACCTCGTTGGTGGTCCTAACTTTACATATAATTTTATTTGTAAGCGCTTCCATCCTTATTATTAAGAAAAAAGATATCCTAAGTTAATAGCAACAATGAAAAACATTACCAGCTTTTTATCCTTAAGTACTATATTATTTCTGAGCTTGCTATTTAGTTTAAGTGCAAGTGCACAAGTAGATCCCTTGATTGAAAAAGTGGCACAAAAATTAGCCTTGGTCAATGATTACGTGGCAGAGGGCAGTATGAAAACCGATGTTTCATTTATAAAAGCCTCACTAGGCAAGGTAAAGGTATATTTCAAAAAACCCAATTTGCTTAAAGTGAAAAAGGAGGGTGGGATTTCCTTATTGCCAAGAGGCGGCGTTTCCTTAACCATTAATACACTCTTAAATACGAAAGGTTATACTTCCATACCGGTTGGAACGCAATTGCTCAATGGGAAAAAGTTAACAGTCATAAAATTAATTCCGAATGATGATAATTTAGATTGGGTGATCTCTACTCTATGGATTGATCCAGTAGAGGCACTGGTTTACAAAACTGCGACCACGACTAAGGAAAATGGCAGTTATGAAATCACGATGCAGTATGGTGCTTATGCCCAACAAGGCTTAGCGAGTAAAATTATTTTTAGTTTTAACACCAAAGATTATAAATTGCCGAATGGTATTACTTTAGAGTTTGGAGATGAGGACCCTGCGAGCAAACAAAAGATGCTAAAAAACAAAAAAGGAACCATTGAAATAACTTATAACAAGTATACTATTAACAAGGGCATACCTAATAATATATTTTAAAAATGCGCCGAATATTTTTATTATTATCTTTTTGCTATTTATTCAATGAAGGTAAATCGCAGTCAAGTAGTTTTACTAAAAATTTAGAAGCTGCCGTCCTTTTACTTGATAAATGTCATACCCGAGATCAGTATAGTGCTGCTTTTGCAAAAATGGAGGAATTGCACAAGCAAGATCCTTCTGCTTGGTTACCTACCTATTATGCTAGCATTATAAAAGCAAGAATGGCAATGAAAAAAATGGGTGATTCCGATCAACTTGCCAATGAAGCTATTCAATGGTTAACGATTACTAAGGCAAAACATAACAGTGATGAGGTGTTATGTTTGGAGAGTATCGTGTATACTTCAAAAATGGCGGTTAATCCTATTTTTAGATGGAAGGTGTATGAATCAAGAATAAAGAAACCATTAGAACAGGCAATCGCTTTAAATAAAAATAATCCAAGAC
>JAURIP010000307.1 GCA_030832695.1 Sediminibacterium sp.
AGATTTACCTACCAATGTGGTTTCCTATAGAGCTACGCCTGCAACTATTTCAATTGATATGATTTTAGATGAATCAGCAAGAGAATTTTTGGGTGAGTCATTCCGTTGGAATGATTTAAAGCGTACACAAACTTTAATTTCTCGTGGTACTAAGTACAATCCATGGACTAAATATGGTTTGGGTGGTACCCCTCAAATAAAAGCAATGCATTACTTGAGACCAATACCTCAAGGAATGATCGATGTTACTAATCCTAAGATTGAACAGAATCCTGGTTATTAATTAGGTTAGATTTATAGGAAGGATTTGTTCATTGTTTTATTTTTAAACATGAGCAAATCCTTCCTTTTTTTACGCCATTTTGCAGCATTTTTTTTATATTTATTTGAACTAACGCGTTAAATTTTACTTTATGTCGATAAAAAAATCAACCATCCTTTTTATAGTGGTATTTTTTCAGTGGTCATTCGCCTTTGCGCAAAAAAATAGTACTGGTGTAATAGCGAAATCTAGTTTGGTTGCGCCATTGGTGGATGCAGCTAACTCCCGTTTCTTTTACTTTAATTCAGCCACTAGGCCATTTGGTATGGTAAACCTGAGTCCTGATATGAACTTAAGAGGGACTTGGAATACCGGTTATCGCTATAATGAGGATACCATTAAATGTTTTAGTCATATTCATTGTTGGGAAATGTCAGGAATTCCTGTATTACCCACCACTGGAATATTTAAAGGGCATTTAGGACCTGATACATATGGTTCAAGTTATTCGCATGCGGATGAGGTTGCTAAAGCGGGCTATCACAAAGTGGTTTTAAAAGATTATGCAATCACTGCAGAATTAACTTCAACTAATCGTGTAGGTTTTCATAGATATACTTATCCAAAATCAAATGACAGTTATATTATATTTGATTTTACGACGGTATTAGGTTCTTCCGAAACACAATCAAGTAAAGTAAACAAAGCGAATGATCATCGCATTGAAGGCGAAGTGACTATGGCTGCAACCATACGTCGTCCAAAACCGATTACCGTTTATTTTATTGCAGAATTTGATAAACCATTTACAACATTTGGCGGTTGGAAAAAGGGAGTTGTTATTCCTACACTTAGTTCCTTAGAAGGTGAAAAAACAGGAGTGTTTGTTAAGTTTAATACCACACAAGGAGAAAAGAGATTAATGAAAGTGTCGATATCATATGTTAGTGTTGAAGAAGCACAAAATAACATGAAGTCTGAATTACCTGCTTGGAATTTTGATGAAATAGTAAAACAGTCTGCTCAAAATTGGGATGCGATGTTGGGTAGGATTGATGTGGAAGGCGGCACTAAAGTGCAACAGCAACGTTTTTATACGGACTTATTTCATGCATTACAAGGCAGACGCATTGTAAGTGATGTAAGTGGAACTTATATTGATAATACGGGTGTTGCTCCATTGAAAAAACAAGTTAAACTAGATGCCAATGGTAAACCTAAATTTAACATGTATAATTCCGATTCATTCTGGGGAGCGCAATGGTCATTAAATACACTTTGGCATTTGGTATACCCTGAAATTACAGAGGAGTTTATAAATTGTATGTTACAGATGTATGATGATGGAGGTTTAGTACCAAGAGGGCCATCTGGAGGCAACTATACTTATGTAATGACAGGTGCAGCAACGACACCCTTTATTACAAGTGCGTATTTAAAAGGAATCAAAGGATTCGATATCAATAAGGCATATGAAGGTATTCGAAAAGATCATTTTCCTGGTGGCATGATGAGTAAAGCAGGATATGAACACAATACTTTTAAAGGGGGTGGTATTGAAGAATACATTGCGCTTGGTTATGTACCTTTTCCATTAACACCTATTAAATATGGTTTTCACCAAGATGGTGCAGCACAAACTTTGGAATATGCTTACCAAGATTATGCTTTAGCACAAATGGCCAAAGTTTTAAATAAAAAAGAGGATTATGATTTATTTAGTTCGCGTGCCAATAATTATAAAAATTTATTTAATAAAGATATTGGTTGGATGTGGTCAAAAAATAAAAAAGGGGAATGGAACCAACCCATTGATATTTTAGATTATGAAAAAGGTTGGGTGGAAGGTAATGCGGCGCAATACACTTGGTTTGTGCCACATGATGTTCCAGGTTTAATTAATTTGATGGGCGGAAACGATGCATTTGCAACAAAGCTAAATGAATCCTTTACAAAAGCGCGTGTCCATAATTTTGTTTCCGGTAAATCTGAAAATCCAGTAGACCAAAAGCTAATCAGACGCGTATATCTTAATTATGGAAATCAGCCATGTATGCAAACGCCATTCTTATTTAATTATGCAGGCAAACCTTGGTTAACCCAATACTGGACAAGACAACTCATTGATTCAGTATATGCTGGTATTTCACCACAAAAAGGATATAGTGGGGATGAGGATCAAGGATTAATGGGTTCCTTAGCTGTTCTATTAAAAATAGGTCTGTTCTCCACTGATGGTGGTACTTCTGCAAAGCCATTTTATGAAATGACCAGTCCGTTGTTTGATAAAATCACGATACAATTAAATCCAAAGTATTACCCAGGAAAAAAAGTGACGATACAAAC
>JAURIP010000023.1 GCA_030832695.1 Sediminibacterium sp.
ACAAAAATTGAATACCCTTTTATCCCAAAATATTCCAATAGAAGAGATAAGTGAATTAACAGGATTTTCTATTAGTTATTTGAAAAAAATAAGATAAAATTTAAAATACGGTTAAACTTCTGTTTCTGTCCCTAAATATTTGAAACAGAAACCTTTAATTTTCTTAATTCAACCTCAATTTGAGCCGAACTCAACCCACCGAAGAGCACGTAACTAGATTTAAGGCGATTCTTAACTGAATCGCCTTTTTCTTTTTCGGCTAGATGGCTTACCAGTAAAGGGATTCCATTGAATATGAAATTCACCTTTGGAGTTATAACTACCCCTTTTTGCTTGTGATACAGGATTCCCTCTGGGGCATTCTAGAACATTCCTGGAGACTTTTTTGGGGAAAGCATAACAACCTTGAGAGCAAACTACTAAACAACAGTTACTAGGAAAAAAAGACTAGTCCAAAGAATACCATCTTCCATAAAAAGAACAATCTGAAAGGTCGATTTCGACTTGACTAATTTCCTCTGAAATGGTACGAATAATTCGTAATGTACCAGAACCAACCGCTGTATTTCTAATAAAAACTGAAATTCGATTTTGCCTATTACCAAAAACCTGGTTTTCCCAACTCCAGCTATTGCCGGTTACTCCAACAATTTTTGGATTATTATTTTCATCAAAAAATTTAACTAAAAAGAAAAGCGAGGTTGTGAGTTTAACAGAAAAAATTAGCCTTACTCCCACATCGAGGGCCAAATCAGATAAGGGCTTCTTAGCCTTTTTTAAAAGATTTTTTTTAAAAACATTCTTGACTCAAATTAATTTTCTATTTCAATAGTTCATCAATCTTGTCATAGATCTGATCATCTTCGCCTACAAAACGACCCAAGATTTTTCCATTTGGATCAATTATAAATTTTGTGGGAAAACCAGCCACATTAAATTGAAGAACAAAATCATTCTCCTTTGTGTTGAGAATTTGGTGCCAAGCGTATTGAGGCTTATCAAAGATGAACTTCTTCCATCGTGACCCATTATCAGACTCCTGGGCGATACCTACAATCTCTAATTTATCCTTGTATTGGTCAAGATACACTTTCATTTTTGGCATACCAGCAATACACGGCCCGCACCAAGTACCCCAAAAATCTATTACTACATATTTTCCTCTTAGTGAAGTAAGGTCAAACCTTTTGCCATCATAAGTATTTAATGTATTGATTTCCGGCACTGTTTTCCCAATAGCGGTAGCAGATATTCCTTCTATCCGTTTGGCTACATCGGCATAAAAAGGAACATCTGCGAGCTTTTCTTTATTCATATTATTGAAAAAGGCAGTAGCAGCTTCATTTGACACCTGTGACCGTATCATCATATCGCTTAAAAGCCAGGCTGCTGCTGATGACGCAGTATTTTCCCGTAAAAATTTTTCTTTGATAGCCAGCACTTTTTTATCAAGCATGTCAGCGGTATCTTTCATTTTTTTAATAAGTACGGTATCTTTTATCTCTTTTTTAGAAAATTTTACAGAAATATTTACACTTTTATTCAGCAAGGGGTATATGGCTTTGTTGAGTCTCGTAAAATCATTATTAGCTTTATCACCAGATGGATAGGCATCAGCAAAGTCTGTTATCTTTCCAGAAACGACCACTTGAGCGCCAGGAAAAAGAAATAACTGAATTATAGATGATTTTGCAGGATAGTATCCACCACTACCGGACTTTTTAACTATCCGGTCAATACCAGGAGAAATGGAAGCATATTGCAATTTTTCTATAGGCGCAGTAAGTGTAAAAGAGCCATTATTAACGATGATAGAATCTCTGCGAATGCCATTGGGATAGGCCTCATCATAGATAATAAGGAATACCTTTTTTGAATCAAGTCCATTTATTTTTCCTGTCAGGGTAAATTGATTTTTTTGTGCCGGCAATTGGAGCGTTATTACACACAAGAGCAATGATATTATTTTTTTCATGCTGAATTTTTTTGATTATTTATAACCCCATTATTTTCCTGAGTTCATTTTCCAGGCTTTCGCCACGCAGGTTTTTGGCTATTATTTTTCCTTCGGGATTTAATAAAATGTTTTGTGGTATGGCCCGTATGCCATAGGTTTTTGCTACGGTGTTAAAACCCTCCAGATCGCTTACCTGCACCCAGGGCAGTTTATCTTCTTCTATGGCTTTCATCCACTTGTCTCTTTTATCATCAAGTGATACACCAAATATTTCAAAGTTGCTATTTTTTAAACTATTGTATGCTTTCAGCATGTGCGGGTTTTCTGCACGGCAGGGACCGCACCAGCTTGCCCAAAAATCAATGAGTACATATTTACCTTTAAATGAAGAAAGAGATACGGGCTTGCCGAATGGGTCTTTACTGCTGAATTCAATGGCAGAGTTACCTATTTTTAATAGCTTAGCTATTTCCATCCTCGCTTTTAAGTCAATGGCAGCAGGTGTCTCCCGAAGTTCTTTAGATAAACTATTGAAAACCGGCTCAAGCTCATCTGTGTTAATAATAACTCCACGATTTGAAACAATATCCCAGGAAACAAGGGAGGAAGGGTGATTTTTTATAAATGTATTCTGTATGTTAAATGATTTTTTATAAAGAGGTTTATATACACCCCTCAACCGCACTTTGGTAGAGTCATCTACTTCCATGCTTTTTAATAACTCCGAAAGGTTATCATACAAATTATAAATGAACTGAAGTGAATCCAGTAACTCCCTAAATTCTTTTTGCAATTCGCCACCTTTTACTTTGGAGTTTTTAATTGACTTATAAGCAGTGATGACAGTTTCTCCTGCTTCTAGGTAAAAATCAAGGTACTCCCGTTTGGGATATTTCTCAATCGTATTTATTTCCTGGGTGTATATACTAACTTTAGAAGACTTATCTAATTTTCCTTCAAAAGAAAACCGGCCATTCTTTAAAAGTGTGGAGTCGGGTGGAGACCCATTTTGAAAATTTAAAAATAACTTGACAGGGGCATCAGGTTCTGATAATACTCCATTTATTACATATTTTTTTTGGGCAATCGATGTAGCTGTAAAAAAAAGTAATAATGTAACTACAATAAAACGTTTCATATAATTGTGTTTATAAAAAAGTACTCCGCTCTTGATTGGTGCAACCAATACTAACTACTCAAGGAAAAAAACTTTACTTTTCAAATAATGAATTTATCATTAACTCCAGCGTTCTTTCATTTTCCTGGTCTATTCTGAAATTGGCATATACAATGTTTCCTTCCTTATCAATTAAAAAATTTGTTGGCTCACCCCTCACCCCATAATTTTTCTCGGCCCATTCACTCGTTGCTTTTAATGGGGTAAAGCTGTAATTAGTTCCTTTCATAAATGGCAATACATAATCATCCTGTTTTGGAAATACATTAATGCCCAGATACGCCAGTTCGTTGCCTTTGAATTTTTTTACCACATTTTCAAAATGGGGAAACTCTGCCCGACATGGGCCGCAACCCGGAAACCAAAAAGTAAGCAGCACCACTTTCCCTTTGTAATCACTCAGTTTAGCATTCTTAGCAGAAGTGTAAAGCCCTAATTCAAAGGGATAGGCAGGTTTTACTGATTTATTCCGTACCTCCCATATATCTTTTTTAACTGTAGCAGGGGCTTTGTTTAGTTTACCCGCATATATGGTTATAGCATTCTGCAATTCGTCAGTCGGGTTTTTAGCAAATAGCTCCACAAGCTTTTTATATGCAGCATCTGTGTTGCCAGTTTTATTTGCCAATTCTGCTTCTAATAAAACTGTATTGGATAAAAACTTATTGAACCTCGCCGCTTTAATTTTGGAAATTGAGTCATAAGCTGGCTTGAAATGTTGGTTATCGATCAGTTCCTGTATGTATGTAATGCCCTTGGCAAAAGCAAGGTAATCGAGCCATCCCTGTTTTGCTTTCAGCCTTTCTGCCAGTTGCACAGCTGCGGTATATTTCTTTTCAAACAGGTATAAATCAAACAATTTATACATCCCTGAAAAAGACCAGTTTGACTTTTCAGGAGGATATTTTTCCAATAATTCCTCATACACTTTTATTTTTTCTTCCCTGTTTTTAACTGCAACGCCAAGCCAGTACAAGCCCTGAGCCCCTCTTTCATGCTCAGGATTTTTTTTTACCAATGCATCAATTTTTTGACGAAACAGATTTATATCCTTTTCATCAAAATACATGGCATAGTAAAAGGAATATGCCGGATTTTCGGGGTCAGTTACAGAAGCAAGCCGCATATATTCTTCCGCTGCCTGCTGCTTACCCCAGCGTTCTGCATCAATAGCCAGCTTCAAGTAGATTTCAGCATTCTTTGGGTTTAATTCTATAGCCTTTTTCAAATACACAGTGGCTTTTGGGCTTTCGCTTTCGTAGAATGCAGAGCCAATGGCTTCATATACGGCAGCCGTTTTTGGAAACTGTTTCAACCATTTTGCATATTGGTTTTGCATTTCATTTTCTGTGCTATCAAACCGGGATTGGAATTCTTCTGCATGCCAGTATAACTCACCCGTCCAGCCGATTGCTTTTAAATAAGCACGATGATAACTTAAGCTATCAGGTAATGCCTCAATTTTCTTTTTTAATGAATCGGCCAGTTTCCAGTCAATAGGTTTTGGCGACTTATTGGTTTGCTGGGAAAAAGAATAATTAAAGGTCCCAGTAAGAATCCAAATTGAAATTGCAATAAAGGAACATTTAATTATATGGATCACAATATTAATTTTTTTCAGTTATGCTATTTAAATCAATATTTATTTTGTATCAATTGCCCTCTGCCAGAAATAATTTCAGTACTATGTAAAGGAAGAGCGTACTTTCTTGAATTTTTTTCCAGTGTGTATGTTTTCACTGGCTGGGTTACATCAGCCCCGGCCAGCGTTAAGGGATAAAACTGCTTTGTAACCACAACATCATCGCTGGGGTCACTATTATTATTAAACCGGCGAAGGTCATACCAGCGTTGCACAAAAGGCATTTCCCTTCTTCTTTCCTGTAAAATTTTTCTAAGAGCCTCTGCAGGGCTGGCTGCTGTAAGGTTAACTGTAGCGCCAGGCCTTATTCGTTTTGACCGCAATGTATTCACCGCTGTCAAGGCACCTGACATATCACCAGTTCTGGCTAAACACTCTGCTTTTATCAAATACATCTCGGCGGTTGTTGGTCCGGATGGTATCTTGTCTTTAAAGAAAAAAACGTACTGAGGCAATCCGTTTGTTGGTGTATTTGAACCAAGAAAATAAGAGCCATTTTCCACAATATGAAATTCATAACGGCGGTCATTTGCCTGGTCGTATAAAGACAGCAAATCCTGGCTCGGCAAATAAAGCCATGAACCATAATTCAGCATACGGAAGTATAAAAATTCCTTCCAGCCAATCATATCCACTAAGTTAGTCTGGTTGTTATGTGTAAATGGATACTGGCAGGTATATGACGGCCCTCCGGTAACTGAAAAGGTAGCTGGTGAGCCATAGTACATCTCTGCTGGGTTATTATAATCAACCAGCGTACTGTATTCGGCTAAAGCAAGATTGGCATATTTTAATGCTTCTGTATAGTTATTCCTGTTGAGATAATACCGGGCAGCAAATCCATTGACAGCAGCTGTATTGGAGCGCCAATGCTCGGGACGGCCTCCACCTATTAGGGGCTTGTTGATTTTAAGAGCCTCCTGTAAATCGGCTTCTATAAAAGCATAAGTTTCCTCCAATGAAACCCGGGTTAATTCTTCTTCAAAGCTTGTAGATTTTTTTATAGGCAATCCCATTTCCCCTTTATTAGCCTCTGTATATGGAAGGCAATAAGTGTTTGCTAATTGCCAATAAGCATAAGCCCTTAGCATATGAGCGTCTGCTTTAATCCTCGTTTTTTCCGCCTCTGTACCACCCGTTACATTTTCCAGGTTATTAAGTACTGAGTTGGCATAAAAAACATCCCGCCATTCGCCGGCTGTGCTTGCCCACAGCCTGTCGGAATTTGCTGTCAACGGATTAAATTCTACATCCCAAAATGCCGTAAAAATTGTGGGAAGAAATGTAAAATTTCCCCGCTTTTTGTCATAAGTTGTTGCATCCAAACCAAAATCGTCTGTACACATCCAGGCAGAGTTTTCATCGCTGTAAAAATTATTATAGTTTTCCAGTAATGCCGTAAGATGCGCCATTGTTTCCAATGGCAATTGGGTATTCTTGCTGGTTCTTTCGTCTAAAAATTTTTTACATGAACCCAAAGCCATAGCTACTATTGCCAGCAGGCAGATGCTGTATAATTTTTTATAGATTGACTGTTTCATTTTTCTTTACTTTAATTTTTTATAAATTAAACTTTAAGCCCATTGTGGTTTTCGGTCTTGGATTTAAAGTACCCAACGGATACAATGGGTCTTCTCCATATTTGTTGGCAAGAATTACAAACAAATCATTACCCTGTATATAAAACTGTAAATTGCTTATACCTGCCTTTTTCAGCAGTTTGTCAGGCAAACGATAAGTCAGGTTCATTTCCTGCAAACGAAACCATGATGCGCTTTCCCCGAGATAAGACAAATTGTTATAATACCTATCCCAGAAGAAGAACCGGGGCTCGTTAGGGTTAGTTGGAAGCGTTAATATTTCAGATGATTTTCTATTTAGCACATCATCCACAAATTTGTTGGGCAACAACCTGATACTTGACCATTGGACCGGATAATTAAATCCTCTACGCTGAAAAACATGCCCGAAGTTCCCGGTAATGATGAATGAAAAATTAAAATTTTTATAGTCAAAACTGTTCATAAATCCTAAGGTATAGGGGGCTACCATGGTACCTATCTTGTCAAGGTATGTTCTAGCATCTCCCGGAATGAAACTTTGCATGTCGTAATTAACACTATTGGGTCCTAAAACTGTAGGTTGTGCAAAAGGAGTCGCCGTATTAAAGCCCATATATTTATACATCCACAGTGTATTTGCATTGTATCCTACTGCATATGAAGCGGTACTCCTTGCCACTAAAGAAGATGAATTATACTGTGTAAGGAATAAATCGGTAATCTTATTCTTATTATAAGAGAAATTCAGATTACTCCTCCAACGGAGATCACTGGTAATACTCATTGCTGTACCCACTTCAAACTCAATCCCCTTATTCATCATCCTTGCATTGTTCAGGAACTGTGAAGTACTGCCGTTTACAGCGGGGATTGCAATAAACGCAAATAGGTCTTTTCCATTTCTCTGGTATAGGTTTATGTTGCCAAAAAGTTTTCCTTTGAAAAGCGAATAGTCAATTCCTATATTGGTTGTTCCGGTTTTCTCCCACCTCAGTGTGGGGTTACCCAAGCTTGAGAAGAATGCGGTAAATTGATTGGTGAGTGTATTTGGCAAAGTTCCGAGGCTTAACAATGGTTTAAAGGAAGTACTTCTGTCCTGGTTTCCGTTGTAACCAAAAGTAGCCCTGAGAGTGAGCCTGTCAACAAATTTTACATTAAAGAATTTTTCTTTCCATACCTGCCAGCTTGCGCCAACAGACCAGAAAGGATTATAGCGGTACTTGGGATCATCGGTAATAAAATTTGCACCATCTGCTCTTGCACTGCCAGAAAGGGTGTATTTATCGTTATAAGTATAAGCAAGATTTCCAAAAGCAGAAAAGAAACGATCAGTGCTATAACCAAATGAATTGGTGTATCCAAAACTTACTGTTTGGTTTAGCCAGTTTCTGATGTTTAATGTAGTGGGAGTACCGGTTCCGTTTTGATTTCCGTTTACAGGCGTACCTCCTGGCCCGTTCGGGAAAGAACTTAATTGCAATGTGGCATCATTGTAACCATATGTAGTTGGATAGCCAAAATTTTGTATTACTCTGCTTTGTTGCTCGGTTCCAGCAACAAAATTCACTTCATGCTTTTTCCATAGTTGCTTATTAAAACGAATAAGGTTTCTGAAATTCCAAGCCGCTGCCTGGCTCCTGCTCTGGTTTAGTATCTGGCCTTTTGGCAAATTGGGTATGGGAGCAGTAGTCATTGCATTGGGAAGACCGGGGTTCCAGAAAGCGTTCTGGTTAATAGTTATACGAACCTGGTAGCTGTTGGTATCATATAAATTACGGGTCAATGTATTAAAATGTTCATATTGAATACTGGACTCAATACTTAACCCCTTGATGGGTTTAATAACTATACCCGCCTGAATTCTTGCGTTATATTCCTTGTTTACCTGGCTTCGGCTGTTTACTTCTCTTACGGGATTGTAACTCCAGTCACTATAAGGAAATAAATTTGCGGGAATAGCCCTTGTAGTTAATGGGTTGTAATATTTTATTGATGTATGAGCATAAGTGCCATTAGCATCTTGTAGCATTTCGTAAGGTGCCAAGCTTTGAATTTCTGAAAGCGAAGATCCATTGTTGGTAAATTGGTTGTGCTGGACCATTGTATTCAGGTTAAAGTCCAGCCATTTTGTAAAACTTGCCGTATTGCGATAATTCAACAAAAACCTGTCATTATAAGTCCCTTTAAAATTTGACTGGTTTTGTTCAAACATAAATGATAACGCATTACTCATTCTTTCGGTTGCACTGAATAAACTTATGTTATACTGTTTTGTTAAAGGATTAGCTAATAACAAGTCAGAAATTTGCTCTCTGTTATCCAAACCCTTAAGACTGTCTAAAATTATATCCCTTCTTGCAGTGGAAATAAACCCAAGTTTGGCTTCATTTAAAGCAACCTGACCGGGGGTCCAGTTGTAACTAAAATTATTTAGAAGGTTACCCGAATTTGTTAATCCGCCCCATTTATCAAAAGAAAGTTTTTCATACTCTACCTGTTGAGAAGACGTAGCTAACGGTCGGGAATAACCCAAGTCTATTTTGCCCCCTACACGGGTAAAAACATTAACATCCACCCGTAATGGTGTGCCTTTTTTAGCATTTTTGGTGGTAATAACAATTACACCGTTAGCAGCTCTGGAACCCCAGATGGATGAAGCAGCTGCATCTTTTAAAATGGTAACAGATTCCACATCATTTGGGTTAACGGTATTATAATTTCCCTGTATGGGAAACCCATCCACCACAACCAAAGGATCCTGGTTAGTATATAATGCGGACAAACCTCTTATCTGGAAAAAAGGATTTCCCTCTTCATCCATCCGTAGTGCCTGCACCCCGGCAGTGGTGCCGATAATGCGGGAGGCAATATTTGTAGTGGGCTTATCCAACTGTGCTTTACTAATGGTGGCAAAAGAACCGGTTGCTCTTTCTTTGGGAACAGTCTGATAACCAGTAGAAACTACCACCACTTCATCTAATGCATCGTCGTCAGCCGACAATGATATTGCGGCATAACTTGTTTCAGTCGAAACAGAAAATTCGGTTGTTTTCATCCCTACATAGGAAATAACAAGAGTCTGCGGACCGACTGGCAACGAAATAGTGAACTTGCCTGATAAGTCCGTTTTAACAGCTTGTTTAATTCCCTTGACAACCACGGTGGCATTAGCCAAGGGAGAATTGTCGGGGCCTATTACCGTACCATTTACTGTACGTGACTGCTGAGCCGATGCAGGCACCATTAAAGCTAGGCACAGCCCTAAAGTGGACATTAATTTAATAAGCAGTTTCATGACTTTCTTTATAATTATTTTAAAATAAATCTATAAATTACAGTGTACATGATAACTGAATATTACGCAAACCCCCCATTTTAATGTACGAACCGGGTGGATGAACACGGGGTTTACCAAAAGAAAGGGGGTCCTTATCAAAAATCCTTAGTGGTCTACACCGGAAATAGTGTGGTAATAATTATTTTTATTACTTTAAAAGAAGAAACGGGCAATATGCATATTGAATATTTTACAAAGTCGGGTTGGAAGAATTTTTTACTGTCAGCAATTATGTGGTATACAGGAATCACTGTATTTATCATGATTACATTTTCAGAGTTTTCCTTTGTCTATAGGTTTTTATATTACGCCAAGTATACATGGCCCAGTTTCTTACTATGCTATACGCTTATTATATGGATAATCCCAAGATTTCTTTTAACAAAAAGGTATGTCCTGCTGTTCATCAGCAATATTCTGACGCTTGCAGGATATATTACGTTGCGCTATTACAATAATAATTACTTTGAACAAAATCCGTATATCGTTTTCAGAAACTCCGAATATCAGCCGGGTAATTTATTTGACATTATTGCAATAGAATTGAATTTGGGAATAGTTTTTACATTTATTTCATATGGCTATCGCTTTTTTTTTGACTGGGTAATTATTGAACAAAAATCCCGAAAACTGGAGAATGAGAAGCTGAAAGCTGATTTAGCAATGCTTCGATATCAACTTAATCCTCATTTCTTATTTAACACCATCAACAATATATACTACCTCGCGATTATAAAGTCAGAAAAAACGGCAAATGCTCTATTAAAACTTTCAGAATTACTTCGTTATGTGCTGAATGAAAAAGACGAATTAGTGCCACTTGAAAAAGAGACTAAATATTTACTAGAGTTTATTGAACTGTATAAATTTCGGTTTCCTGATGAAAAAATAAAAATTACCATTGAGGGCGAATCATTGGCTTCAAATTTTAACATCCCCCCTTTGCTTTTTATTACTTTCATAGAAAATGCATTTAAACATGGAAAACAGGGGACAGAAGAAGACCCAATCACAGTGGTAATTAAAATTGAAAACAAAACTTTATTCTATAAAGTAGAAAATATAATTGGTAATAACTTGCATAAAGAGGAAATAAACGGAATTGGCAAATATAATCTTGAAAAAAGATTAAAATTACTTTATCCAAATAGACATAAAATTACGTTTGAAATAAGTAATAATAAACATATTGCAGAACTTGAAATTCCAGTTTTATGAGAATTAAAGCAATTGCAATTGACGACGAAAAAAATGCACTTGAAATTGTGAGAGAATTTTGCAACCGCCTTCCTGAAATTAAGTTAATTGACGCATTTACAGACCCAATAAAAGCATTGCAGTTTTGCAATGAAAATACCGATATCAACTTACTATTTCTAGATATTCGAATGAAACTATTAGACGGACTCACGCTTGCATCACACTTGTCTCGTAAAGACATAAAAATAATCATTACCACAGCCCATCAAAACTATGCCTTCCAAGGATTTGAACTAAATGTTGCAGATTACTTGCTAAAGCCTTTCTCTTTCCAAAGGTTTGAAAGAGCCATAGAAAAAATAAAAATTTATTTCAGCAACTCCACACAAGATGTTGAGTATAGTAGCACACCGCTGTTAACACCGTTTTCAGATGATTTTATTTTTATAAAATCAGATTACAAAACATTGAGAGTTAATATTTCCGAAATTCAATTTATCGAAGGCTCAGGAAACTACGTAAAGCTATACACATCCAATAAAAAAATTATGTCGCTACAAAATCTTAAATTTCTTGAGAAGCAACTTCAACCTTATCGTTTTATTAGAATTCATAAATCATATATCATCTCAGTGAAATATATTGATTCGATTGAGAAGAATTTTGTACGATTAGGCCAACATAAATTACCAATTGGAGATTCCTTTAGAGACTCATTTATTGAATTTATCCGCTTCAATTATAACCAGTACTAACCTATTTTTTGAATGTCAATTATTATTTCGTTCGAACTCAGTCCAGCAAAGGGCACAAACCCTGTCACGAAAGTGACGGGGTTTTTATTTATGGAAGCGGTGTGAGCTTGCTCACAAACGCGGACATAGATAAAACCCAACGAAATGCGTAGCATTTTGTTAAAAGGGTTTGGGTAAACCCACCCGTTAGGAAGACGTTTTGAACAAAGTGAAAAACGGCAGTCCTGCTCAAGTTCAAGTTAAATTAAAAGTCATGAGTAAAACGAGTATAGTACTCGAAATCAAAATAA
>JAURIP010000088.1 GCA_030832695.1 Sediminibacterium sp.
GACTTTCGTTGATTAAAGCGTTTTGAATTTGTGAAATAGTGCTTATTTGACCGGTTTTTAGCAAAATTTTAATAGTTTCTCCATCATTTTTATATAATGTGTTGGTGGCTTCCCCTTTAAAACAAAGAAAAGATAGGTCCTTCTCATTCATCGGGAACTTTGCTTTAACTAATGAATAGGCGGCCTCCCATTCGCTAGCTTTTATTGGTTTGTCTTGCATCTTGCACTTAAATGACTTTCGATTTAATAATCGGTTGCATAAAAGTGAAATGACTGGATCTTGGTGGTGCTGCCATTTTTTAATAGCACTTAAGATATCTGTATCATCTAATTGGCAATAGGCATTTAAATCAACATCGGCTAATTTGCCAGTAAATTCGCTTAAAAAATAATCTAGTACGGTGCCTGTTTTAATGGCATCGTCTTTTTGTGCTAGTAACCATTGTGCACGTTCAATTATTTTAACCAACATATTTTCGGCAGCCACGACCGATTTGTGCATATATACCTGCCAATACATTAATCGGCGTGATACCAAAAACTTTTCAACGCTAGTGATTCCTTTTTCCTCTACCACTAATTCATTGTCATGTACAGTTAGCATTTTCAAAATGCGTTGGTAACCAATGACCCCTTCACTAACGCCAGTAAAGAAACTATCACGTGACAAATAATCCAAACGATCCACATCTAGCTGCCCACTTATCAATTGGTGTAAAAACTTTTTAGGATATTGATTGGTGAAAATTTGAATGGCCAATGTTAATTTTCCTTTGAGTGCTTCGTCGTTTTCGGTATTTAAAGCTTGCATAATTAAAAGCGATAAATCCTCATGGGTCACTCCTTTTAAAATTACATTTTCAAGTGCGTGTGAAAAAGGGCCGTGTCCAATATCATGTAATAAGATGGCTGCTTTTGCAGCTTGCGCCTCTGCATCGGTAATGTTAATTCCTTTGTCTTTTAGTTCGGTGATGGCATTACACATTAAATGATAAGCGCCCAATGAGTGGTGTAAACGCGTATGTACTGCCCCAGGGTATACCAATTGCGCCAAGGCCATTTGTTGTATACGCCTTAATCTTTGATAATAGGGGTGGCTAACAATTGCTGCAATAACCGGATCATTGATCGTAATAAATCCGTGTACTGGGTCGTTAATAATTTTTCTGCTGGTAGTGGCCATAGTCATATTGTGTTTACAAAGGTACGAAATGTGAATAACTCGCGGCGTATAATTAAATGCCTGGAGTACAAAAAAACTATATTTGTGTGCCGACTTATTACCCTATAAATCAAATGATTAATATGAAATTAAATCAAACTACCTTAGACAAATTGGAAGATATTTTGGGAGAATCTGAATATGTAGTTAGATATGAGCGTGGTAATTTTCAAAGTGGGTGGTGTTTGCTTGAAACAAGAAGAATTGTGGTTTTAAATAAGTTCTTAAACCTTGAAGCACGTATTAATACCTTATTGGAGTTAATTCCACAATTGGATATTCAATTTGATAAATTGACGCATCATTCTCAAAAAATGTATGAAGAAGTCAAAAAGTTGAGTTTAACTGCTGCGGAATAAGGGGTTGACTTGGTTTATTTGTTTTAAAAATATTTATTTTGTTACATTTCACCATCCTCGGTTCAGGAACAAGTACTGGAGTGCCTTTAATAGGCTGTGATTGTGAAGTATGCAAATCAGTCGATCCTATTAATAAAAGATTAAGAACAAGTATTAAAATTCAAAGTGCGACCACCACGGTTGTAATTGATACTACCCCCGATTTTAGGTATCAGATGTTGCGCACGCAAACAACAAAAATAGATGCGATCGTTTTTACGCATCCGCATCGCGATCATTATGCTGGCTTAGATGATATTCGGCCATTCAATTTTTTTTCCAATAAGTCCATGCCCATTTACGCAAATGCACTTACACAAATTGCCATCAAAAGAGATTTTTATTATGCTTTTGAGGAAAAAAAAGATGTAGGACTTCCTGAGATGATAATACATACCATTGATCAAGCTGCTTTTACTGTTGGAGATATTCCTTTTATACCCATTCAAGTAATGCATCGAGAAATGCCCGTGCTTGGATTTAGAATTGGCGAATTATCTTACATCACAGATGCTAATTATATTTCAGAGGAAGAAAAAGAAAAAGTAAAGGGATCGAAAATTTTAATTTTAAATGCTTTGCGAAAGCAGGATCATCCCACTCATTTTAATTTGGATCAAGCCATTGCATTGGCAACTGAGTTGAAAGTGCCAACGGTGTATTTTATTCACTTTAGCCACCAAATAGGATTGCACGATCAAGTCACCGCCAGCTTGCCTTCAGGCATGCATTTGGCCTATGATGGGCTTGGGTTTAGCTGTTAACATCCTATAGGTACAATGATACCTATACTCATTTGAATTAATGCATTATAATGTTTTGCATTTTTCACTAATTCGTGTGAAAATCAAACATGATCAATTCTTGGGAGGCCTATTTTATTTTTTCTGAAAAGGAAAGAAAAGGAATCATCGTACTCGGTGTAATATTAACATTGAGTATTGTATTCGCATTACTATTGCCCCATAAAAATGATTTAGTAAGGAAGACTAAACCCTTAGCAAGCCCCACACTCCATCTGTTTAAATTTGATCCTAATACCATTGATAGTGCAAATGCCATTCATTTAGGTATTCCATTAAAGCAAGTCAAAACATTAATGCATTATCGGGAAAAGGGAGGACGCTTTTACAAAAAAGAGGATCTGCTTAAGTTGTATGGGTTGGATCCACTCATCGCGCATCAGTTAATTCCATTTATTGAATTAACGTCAAGTGAAAGCAAATGGGGGAGTAACCCTTATAGGGATAAAGGGAATAATTTTAAATCAAATTACAGTCATTCATATAAGTATAAAATGAATAACGGGTCCCCAAGTTGGACCATCGACATCAATGAAGCAGATGCGAGTGAATGGAATGATAAAACTAAGTTACCTATGAATATTGTCCATCAAATAATCAATTACAAAAATCATTTGGGGGGGTTTACCCATCCCATGCAATTAAAAAAAGTATATGGTTTAGCAGATACTACTTTTCAAAATTTGCGCCCCCATTTATTGGTGCAGAAAAACTTTAAACCCCTGCTTAATAGTAGTACGATGAATTTTGCGCAATGGAAATCATTGGGGATTTTTGAAGATCAGCAGCTATATGAAATATTGAAATTGAGAAAACAGCAGGGAGGCCAAGTTTCCTGGCGGGAACTAGTTATTTTATTTGATTTGCCTGAAAAACAAGCAATTTGGCTCAAAAGCCAGATTATTATAAGTGATTGAAAAGCAATATACTAGGAAATTTGGCACCTAAGTCTGCATAAATTCTGTTAAAAAAAAGCAAAGACTCAAATAAAAAGTATTAGTTTGAGTTAGGATTAATTTCCTTGTTTTCGATTGCTTGCTTGAAAATCCTCCCTCGGGAGGATTTTACTTTTTAGCAAGTTCCCAATCCAAGTTCCTGACTATTTTCCGCCTGCTTTAAAAATTTGATTTACAGCACCACCTAGCATAGGGAATTTTTCTTTTACAAACGCTGCGATAGTTTCAATAGATTGTTTTGCTTGCTCTGGTGTCACACCTGTTTCTTTTACTAAACGATCAATAAGTTCTTGCATAAAATTTGATTTAATCTTTTTTTGAATATGATTTTGATTAAGCCACTTTTAAAGTGCTTAATTTACTTTTGTCAAACATGTTTTTGGCGTAGGCTAATGATACATTAAATTCAGTAGTATTGGTCCCTGGCATTTCATACATTGCTTGTGTAAATAAGCTTTCACAAATACTTCTTAATCCTCTGGCGCCTAATTTATATTCCATTGCTTTATTTACGATATAATCAAACACGTCGTTGTCAATGGTTAATTTGATTTTTTCAATAGCAAATAGCTGCGTGTATTGTTTGATTAATGCATTCTTAGGTTCAGTTAAAATACTTCTTAAAGTGTCGGCATCCAATGGCTCTAAATGGGTAACAATAGGAAGACGACCTAACATTTCGGGAATCAATCCAAAGGCTTTAATATCCTGTGCATTTACAAAACGTAATAAATTTTTTCTTTGTAATTCTTGTTCGTCCTTGTTTACACTAAATCCAATGGCGTTGGTATTGATACGACGTGCAATAATTTTATCAATACCGTCAAATGCACCACCGCAAATAAATAATATATTTTTAGTGTCCACTTTGATCATTTTTTGGTCCGGGTGCTTTCGACCACCTTGTGGGGGTACCAAAACCTCCGTTCCTTCCAGCATTTTCAATAGGCCTTGTTGAACACCTTCGCCGCTGACATCTCTTGTGATAGAAGCGTTATCGCCTTTTCGTGCGATTTTATCAATCTCATCAATGTATACAATACCTCTTTGCGCAGCTTCCACATCGTAATCGCAGTTTTGTAATAAACGGGTAAGCATGCTTTCCACATCTTCACCCACATAACCCGCTTCCGTAAATACAGTTGCATCCACAATCGCAAAAGGAACGTTTAATAATTTTGCAATGGTTTTTGCCAATAAGGTTTTACCGGTTCCTGTTTCACCAATCATAATCACATTACTCTTTTCAATTTCCACTTCATTCTTTGTTGTGACAGGTAAATTAATTCTCTTAAAGTGATTATAAACGGCAACACATAATATTTTTTTCGCGTCATCCTGTCCAATAATGTATTGGTCTAAAAATGCTTTGATGGCTGTTGGTTTTTGTACTTTCAAGTTTCCCGCTTTTCCATCCACCTTTTTTTGGTGAAATTCCTTCACAATGATTTCATGGGCATGCTCAATACAATGCTCGCATATATGTCCTTCCTGACCAGCGATCAAAATTTTAACTTCTTCGCGCTTGCGTCCACAAAAAGAACATTGTATTGCTTCAACTTTATTCATGATTATTTATTTATTAAAGCGATTTCGCTATTTTATCAACGATGCCATATTCCACCGCTTCTTTTGCATTCATCCAATAATCTCTATCAAAGTCGGCCATTACTTGTGCCACTTTTTTACCACAGTTGTCGGCCAAAATTTGCGCACCCAATTCCTTTGTTTTTCTGATTTGTTCTGCCTGAATTTCAATATCAGCACTAGTTGCTTGGAAGTAGCCACCAATACTTGGTTGGTGAATCATCACCTCGCCATGTGGGAAAATAGTACGCTTTCCTTTTTCTCCCATGCTTAATAGAATGGAACCCATGCTTGCAGCTAAACCCATACAGATAGTGTGAACTGGGCTTTTGATTAAGTTCATAGTATCAAACATAACCATACCACTGGTGACAACGCCCCCTGGACTGTTGATGTAAAATTTAATATCAGCACCTGATTTGTCTGCATCCAACAATAATAATTTTGTTACAATATCTTTTGCTGATTTATCATCCACCACACCCCATAAATAAATGGCTCTTTTTTCAAAAAATATTTGCTCCATTTTTTTATTCAAAAAACCAGGCCCGTTATCTTCTTTTTTATTTTCTTTTGGTTCGTCTTCTTCTGACATTAAAAATTCGTTGGTAACTATCATACAATTATTTTTTCTTCTTTTATTTTTTAATCTTGCGTGGGTTCGTTAATAAAACTTCATCTACTAATCCGTATTCCTTTCCTTCTGCTGCAGTCATCCAAAAATCTCGGTCGCAATCCTTGGTCACAGCTGCTAAATCCTTATGGGTATGATGTGCAATCACTTCATACAATTCGTTTCTTAATTTTTTAATTTCTCTTGCAGTAATTTCAATATCCGATGCTTGACCACCTATAGCCCCACTTGGTTGGTGTAACATAATACGGCTATGTTTCAAAGCTGTTCTTTTTCCCTCCACACCTGCACACAATAAAATCGCACCCATACTTGCTGCCATTCCTGTGCAAATGGTGGCCACATCTGGACTAATAAATTGCATGGTATCATAAATACCTAAGCCGGCATAAACACTTCCGCCTGGGCTGTTAATGTACATTTGAATATCCTTGGTACGATCGGTACTTTCTAAAAATAATAACTGTGCGGTCACAATGTTTGCTACGTAGTCATTGATGCCTTCGCCTAAAAAAATGATTCTATCCATCATTAATCGGCTAAATACATCCATGCTTGCCACATTCATTGGGCGTTCCTCAATAATATAGGGGGTCAGATTAGTGACGCTATTTTTATATTGATGTAAACTATTGCTGCTGATCCCTCTTCCTTTGATCGCAAATTGCTCAAATTCTTTTCCTAAATTCATAATATCTAATTTCAGTGGGTAAAGGTAAAACCTTGTACTCAAAGGAACTACAAAAAGGATGCCAAAGTTTCAGATTATGACACAAAAAAGGCCTACTATATAAAATAGAAGGCCTTGGTTTTCAATGTTTTATTTATAGTAGCACCATTTTTACTCGGCGATACCACATTTACCTAGTGTTGGTGTTGTTTTAACATGTCTGCAAATTTTTCAGCATCAATAGGGGTATCTTTTGCTTGTACCTCTGTTTCGATGGCTTTGAATAATTTGTCTGTGCTAATTCTATGGTAGCTGTCTTCTACAAATTTTTTGTCTTGCATCATTCTAACTGCGTAGTCTTCCAACCATTTGTCGTTATCACCCATGGCGCCCATTTGGTTGCCCATATAACTCATCAATTGTTGCTTTGCAAAATTCTTTAAATCTTCTGCGACC
>JAURIP010000062.1 GCA_030832695.1 Sediminibacterium sp.
AAGATAAGTAACTGAATTGTCAGCTGGACGATACAACACAGTTTCGGTGCTTTTAAGTAAAGCATCTAAGTTTTTTAATTGCACTGTTTGTAAAGTGGGATCCGCATAATGCCATATATCAACACTCACTCGATCAAATTCAGGCAAACTGGTGTCTTTAGCAGGCAGTATGGGCTGGACACCTAAGGAAAGTGCCAACCCAGATTTACTAAATGTAATTTTACGATCGCCTCCAATGGTATATTGTTTTGGAATTTGATCATGATTTCGGTTTATAACAAAATGTGCCGAATCCAAATCGTGGTTATAATAAGCTAAGGTATAGTTTTTTTGTAAAGCTTTGTCAGTGCTGTCTCGCTCAACTAAATAGGCCAATTGCTTTCCTTGTTCATCCCAGGTAAAATTGGTTGCAGTATAAAAATGACTACTCAATGTAATCGTATTAGAATCTGCGATGGAACACAAAAATATTTTTGCCTCCTTTTGTTTGGTTCTAACCTGATACATCATAACACCTTCCCCTTTTGGATGAATTAAATATTGGGAAATATTATTAAATATTCTTTCTTGTCCAGAACTTAAATCTCTAAAATAAAGCTGCGCTCCTTCCTTGTTGAAGTCACCCTTTGACTCCTTTAAATACGCCATTAATCCATTTCCAAATTCAGGTACTTGAAAACTTTTCACTCCAGAAATTTTATTCATTTTCCCAGTAGCTAATACTAAAATTACCAAACTATCTTTGGGCATTTCATCTGGCTTTTTTTTATCAATTTTAGCCTTCCTCGTTTCGTTGAAAGTGGGTTTTATTTTTGCAATTAAATAATTTCCATCTTCTGTAAAAACAGGTTGCGCTCCCCTTGGAATAATGATTTCAATTTTAGATACAATATTTTTAATAATCAGAACTGCATCCCCTTCCTGTGGGTTAATGCTATAGCAAATAAACTTTCCTTGCGGTTGCCATATTGACTCACGAATCGATTCCCATTGATCATATACAGAATGATCCAATGCTATTTTTTGGGAAAACGAAAAAAGCGATATAAATAAAGAAAAAATGGTAAAAAATTGCTTCATATTAATTTATTTGAATTTCTAAGATACACCAACAATTTGGAAATTTTATATAATAAATTAACACCTAGATGAGTCATAATATGAAATGTAACCTATTATTCATTATGCCATTTATAGAACTCCTACTATTGACGTTATAAGATTTTTAAGCTGGGGTTTTCAATTTATGCTGTTTTACTATTCGATACATTTGAATGAGTACAGATAATGCGATTAAGCTGAGACCAATGTAAAAGCTGGCGCCTAATTGCTTCTGTTCCTTAAACAAAACAAAAGCAAGAATGATACCATAAACTGGCTCTAAATTTAAAGTGACATTTAAAGTAAAGGCACTAATATGTTTTAAGGAGGATAACATTAAATGATTGGCCCAAACAGTACAAGCGATTGCTAAAAAAAATAACCAAACCCAATCATTCCAGCGGGGTAAAACAAATTGATTTTGGTTCAATCCAACAGATCCTAAAATAATTAAGCTTAAAAAAAATACCCCTCCCATCATTTCATAAAATTGTATGGTAAACGTATCCACTTTATTGGTGACTCCTTTATTGATAACTGAAAAAATAGACGCTAAAAGTGCAGACACTAACCCAACAATTATTCCAGTTCTGAATTTTGTATCAAAATGAAATATTAAAAGTATGCCAATAAAGCTGAGTGCTCCAATCAATAAATCACGCCACTTTATTTTTATTTTTATGGCCATTGGTTCAATGAGGGAAGTAAACATACTTGTACTTGAAAAACAAACAAGGGCAATTGATACATTGGCTAATTTAATACTCCCATAAAAACAAACCCAATGAAGGGCAATGATTGCACCAATACCTATTAATTTAAATTTTGTTGCAAAATTGTGTCGAAACTTTTGCTGTGAAAAAAAATATATAAATAGTAAAACTATTGAGGCAATCAACATTCTATAAAAAACCAACATCAGACCATTTAATTGTATTAAATAACCGAGCGGCCCTGTTAAACCTGCCAAAAAAACAAAAACATGTAGTTGTAATAAAGCCTTCTTAAATGTTGACACGAATGCGCTTTATAATTTTGATGAATTTCCCTGTGCTGGATTGCCATTGCATATTTAAAACGCCCAATATTGCTTCTTTAATAATCCCTTTGGTCATTTTACTTGCTCCAATTTTTCGATCTATAAATTTGATGGGCACTTCCTTAATGATAAATCCTAATTTCCAAGCCGCAAATTTCATTTCAATTTGAAATGCGTAGCCAATAAAATTAATGGTACTCAGATTAATTGAATCTAACACTTTACGCTTATAGCAAACAAAACCAGCAGTTGGATCCTTCACTGGTATTCCTGTTATTAACCTGGTATAAGCGGATCCTCCAATGGAGTAAATTTGACGATCCAATGGCCAGTTTTCGGTACTACCTCCATTCACATACCGGCTTCCTACTGCAACATCAGCACCATTCATACAGGCTTCCGCT
This sequence comes from Sediminibacterium sp., assembly GCA_030832695.1. The sequence goes on from JAURIP010000062.1 coordinate 2,545, forward strand.
AATCTATCTAAATCATAAGGACTGTGAGAAAAATCGGCATCCATTTCAAAAATCAAATCATAATTACGTTTCAAGGCCCATAAAAAACCATGGATATAAGCGGTGCCTAAACCTAATTTACCAGATCTTTTTTCAATAAAAATGCGGCCAAAATGTTTTGGCATTAATCCTTCAACTATTTCTGCAGTACCATCTGGAGAACCATCATCCACCACCAATACATGATACTCAGCTTCAAATCCGACAACAATTTCAATGATGGAAGCAATATTTTCCATTTCATTGTAAGTGGGTATGATGACTAATTTTTTCAACTCGGGGGTATGATCGTTTTAAATAATTATTTTTTTAAAATACTGCGGTTAAGTATCTCCGTTAATTTTTGTTTGGTGTGTAAGGCAAAATCACCCTTCATCATCCAATCGTAATATTGTGGCTCATCTTTTAGTACCTGAACCACTGATTTACCTTTGTGCTTACCGAAATTAAATATTTCTACACCATTTTCCATAATAAATCGGCCTGCGAAATCCACAATTTGGTCCTCGCCAGTAAATTTGACGATGCTTTCTACTGTATTCCCAATATTTGAATACTTTTCCACCTGCGCTTCTAGTACTTCCCAGGTGGCCATAGCATCGGCTTCGGCGGTGTGTGCATCCTCTAAATTCTTATTACAATAAAACTTATAGGCAGCGGTTAATGTTCTTTGCTCCATTTTATGGAACACCTTCTGAACATCCAATAATTGCCTGCTTTCCATATCGGCTGAAATCCCCGCCCTTAAAAATTCCTCATTTAACATAGGGATGTCAAAACGATTACTATTATAGCCCCCCAAATCAGCGCCTTCAATGAATTGTTTGATTTCATTGGCAATTTGCTTAAAGCTTGGCGCATCCTTTACCATTTCATCTGAAATGCCATGAATGGCAGTTACCTGAGCAGGTATGGGCATCTCAGGATTAACCAGTTTTCGTTTCACTTGCTTTGTGCCATCAGGCATTATTTTTACCAGGGCTATTTCAACTATTTTATCAAGGCTTACATTGATTCCGGTAGTTTCAAGATCAATAAAAACAATGGGCTTGGTTAATTGTAAATTCATATATATTATTATGCCTCAAAGTTAATTAAACTAATGGTGTAATTAGGCGTAAAAATGCACTAATATAACTGAAGGAAATTAAGTAAATTTGTGCTGCAAAACGCATAATTATCATGAACTGGATACCATTAACCGACCAAAATCAGCTCGAAACTATAAAAGACCAATCCTTCACAACACCACAAGTCATACTCAAACATAGCACTACCTGTAGCATAAGCAAAATGGCCTTGGCTAGACTAGAAAGAGCTGAAGCCCCTACTTCCATCCAATTTTACTATTTAGATTTATTGAACTACCGGGCAATATCAAATGCTATTGCTGAAAAATTTAGTGTTTACCACGAGTCGCCTCAGATTTTATTAATCAAGAATGGCGAATGCATATTTGATGAAAGTCATGGCGGAATTCAAATGGAAGAAATTGTGGAACAAGCAACGCGATAGAAAAAACTAGCAACTTTCAATGACCATTGCACTAGCACCACCTCCCCCGTTACAAATTGCAGCAGCACCATACTGTGCTTTATTTTTTTGTAAAATATGAATAAGGGTAACCAATATGCGCGCGCCACTGCATCCCAAAGGATGACCCAAGGATACTGCACCTCCATGTACATTTACTTTAGTTGGATCTAATTTTAATAAGGAAGTATTTACCAAGCCTACTACAGAAAAAGCTTCATTAAATTCAAAATAAGATATTGCCTCTTTTCCAATACCTGCTTTCGCTAATGCTTTTGGTAAAGCCAAGGCAGGACTGGTCGTAAACAATCGAGGGTCTTGTTCAGCATCAGCAAATCCTTTAATAATTGCGATTGGTTTTAATCCCAATTCATTTGCCTTCCTTTTGCTCATCAATACCAATGCCGCAGCACCGTCATTCATGGTGGAAGCATTCGCCGCAGTCACTGTGCCATCTTTACTAAATGCAGGATTTAGATTCGCAATTTTATCAAAATTTACTTTATAGGGTTCTTCGTCTTTATCTACGATTAATGCATCCCCTTTTTTTTGCGGAATAATTACTGGTATTATTTCCTGCTTAAACAATCCTTCCTCCGTTGCCGCTTGTGATTTTTTATAACTATGCATTGCAAAATGATCTTGCTCCTGTCTTGATATGTGATTATCCTTCGCGCAACTGTCCGCAAAATTACCCATGGCTATATTATCATACACATCGGTTAAACCATCTTTTGCTAAGCCATCCAACAAACTAATATCCCCATATTTATTGCCCCACCTTTGTTGCATATTATAATATGGAACATTACTCATACTTTCCATACCACCTGCAATAACTATATCCGCATCACCGAGTAAAATATTTTGCGCTGCAATGGCAACCGATTTCATACCACTCGCACACACTTTATTAATGGTAATACAAATTACTTTATTAGAAAGTCCCGCTTTAATAGCAGCTTGTCTTGCAGGCGCTTGACCTAGCCCCGCTTGAAGCACACAACCCATAATCACTTCATCAATCATGTGCGCATCCAGCCCTGATTTGTCTAAAGCTCCTTTTATTGCAATAGCGCCTAATTCAGTAGCGCTTAAACTACGCAAGCTACCGCCAAAGGAGCCGATGGGTGTTCTCACTGCCGAAATGATATATACTTCGTTGTGCATACTTGAAAGAATTTATAAGAAAATTAAAATCTATTCTGCGATTTCATCTACCACTGGCGCATCAGGTGCTACTTCTACTTCTGGTAATAATCGAATCCCTTCTGCTTCAATAGTGATTCTTTTGCTTTTGTACAAGATGCCCACATTCATTTTAAAAGCTTTTTTACTCATTCCAAAAAAAGCATAAATCTCATCAGGATTTGATTTGTCATGATAAGGTAAAAAATTGCCGTGTGATTTAAGCAATCTTACAATGGTCGAATTATCATCATCTAATTTTTCAACACCTTGCTTTCCAATACCTATATCCAACTTATTACCTTCTCGTATTTTTTTTACAAATGCTTCTTGAATAAATTGTCCGATATGCAAATGGGTAAAAACTTCATTTTTATATACCAACCCTTGGTGAACTTGATTCACAATCACCACATAACCCAAATCAGATTCGCGATACACTTGCACACTTACTTTTTCTCCTTCTTTAATAGTTAAATTGTCATTACTTAATTGATTGTCAATTTTTTCAGTAGCAGCAACACGACCTGTTTGTTTGTCAATATAAAGTTTTACTAAATACTTTCCACCCAAACGCATACTTGAAAGCTGTTGGGAAACTGGAACAAATAAATCCTTCATTAACCCCCAATCCATAAACACACCTTGTTTGGTCACATCCACTACTTTTAAAGCAGCAATTTCACCCACTACCGCAAAAGGTTCCTGGGTAGTCGCTACTAAACGGTTATCAGAATCATGATAGATGAAAACACTAATCGTATCTCCGATTTGCAAACCCGAGGGAACAAATCTTTTGGGAAGAAGGATACCCTCTTCACCATCATCCATATAAAATCCAAAGTCAACCTTTCGGTCCACGCGTAGGAGATTAAATTGACCTACATTAACAGTTGACATAAGTTTATATTTATAATATTAAAATAATTCTGGTTGTTGGTCGTCTGATTTACTACCCGCTTTTTTCTCCCATTCCATTTCCACCGACTTCGTAAAATCAACCAATTTCGTACCGATTGCTTTCCATCCTATAATGTCAACCATTTTGCTCACTTTAAATTTGGCTTTCCTTACTTGAGCGCCTCTTCCAGTATGCACTACTAATATCGGATCATCTGCAGTAGTGATGGTTTCCAAATAATTTCCATTTCCTTCCTTGATAAAAGTAAATGGTGTTTTTAAAGTGGTTGTTTCTATCTTAAACCTTTTGATATTGAACTGCAATTTTTCTTTGTCAAGATATACTGCAGTAATAATTTTTTCAGGATTAAACTTTTCAATGAACACCACTTTTTCTGGATCAAAACGCTGGGTTGGTTCCGTATCCGTTACTTCATAATTTCCATCATTGGTTATCACCAAAACCTTTTCGTCCTCAAAGGTACCTAAATAAATACCTTTTTCCTCCGTATTAAATCGTCCGAACTTATCATCAAACCATAATTTGCGACCCAAAAGCGTACTTTTACCTGCTTCCTTCAACTTTACTGACTTGATAGGATATTTGGTAATTTGATTTCCTACGCTACTACGCCCCTTCACCTCCAACTCGTCAAAATAAAATTCAAGTTCTTTAATACGTGCAGTACAATTAGGACTTAATATAATTTTTACCGATTCCGCTTCTCCATTTGCATTCACTGATAAATAATGAACCCTTGACTTATCTGCTGATTTTGTCAATGGGTATTCTTTATCTCTGGTGATACCTGTTACATTAAATCTTTTGGCATAGTTAATTCCAGTAGCGCCATCTACATAGATCATATTATAGGTAGTTCGCTCATCATTTTTTTGGAAAACTGCAGCATGTAAAATATCCTTGCCTATAAATACTTTATCCGATACTTTAACCACTTTCATAACGCCCGACTTGGCAAAAGCAATAATATCATCATAGTCGGTACAATCACATAGGAATTCATCTTTTTTCAAACTGGTTCCCACAAAACCTTCCGCGCGATTGATATATAATTTGGTATTGGCAATGGCGACATGCTTCACTTGTATCGTATCAAATTCTTTAATTTCTGTCTTACGCTCCTTACCCTTGCCATATTTTTTCAATAACCCCTCATAATAATTCACCGCATAATCGGTCAAATTTGCCAAATTATTTTTTACTTCTTTAATCTCCTCCTCGATACCTTTTATTTGAGCAATTAAATCATCGATATCTAATTTATAAATTCGTCGAACGGGCTTATCCGTTAGTTTCAATAAATCAGTACGTTCAATTATTTTTTTAAATTTCTTTTTGAATGGTGTGAACGCATCATCAATAGCATCAATGACCTTATCCCAGGTCATATGTTTTTTCTCTAATTCTTTGTATATCTTTTCTTCAAAAAATATTTTCTCTAAACTTGTGAAATGCCATTTATCCTCTAACTCCTTTAATAATATTTGTAATTCCGCTTGCAACAACCCTTTGGTATGATCCACGGAATGCCTAAGTAAATCAGAAGCGCCAATAAATTGTGGTCGATTATTTACAATCACACATACATTCGGCGAAATACTAATTTCACAATCGGTAAAAGCATACAATGCGTCAATGGTAATATCGGGAGAAATTCCGGTAGCCAAATCAATTTGGATTTCAACATCAGCGGCAGTAACATCAGTTACTTTTTTGATTTTTATCTTTCCTTGATCATTGGCCTTCGTAATACTCTCCATTAACTGAGTCGTAGTTACACTGTAAGGAACATCCTTTATGAGTAAAGTTTTTTTATCTAATTCTTCAATGGTCGCACGCACCCTAATTTTTCCACCACGTTTTCCGTCATTATAATTAGCCGCATCCATTTTACCCTT
>JAURIP010000214.1 GCA_030832695.1 Sediminibacterium sp.
GATGGTTCAGCAACTTATAAAACAACAGCTGGTGCGCCAGGTTTAAATTCAAAAAGAGTTCGTATTTCATTTATAAAACCTGATGGAGAAACAGCGATTGTTGAAAAAATCGTGAACTATACGGTAGGTACACCTTCGGGTTTAGTGGTATCCACAGATAAAACAAGGGTATTTTATAAAGGTTTGGACAATCCTTTAAGTATTACTGGTGGTGGTGGCGCTGAAAAAATTAATGCAAGTGTTGAAGGCACTGGCGCAACAATAAAAAAAGCAGGACCTGGACAATACATTGTTAACTGTACCCAGTTGGGTTCGGTAGTAGTGGATATTAATGATGGTAAACAAACGCAAAAAGTAACGATACCTGTTAAACGTGTACCCAATCCTTTGGCTTTAGTAGGGGAAAGTGCGGGTGGAAATATGGCAGCGAATGTATTTAGGGTTCAAGGAGGTGTTGTTGCTGAATTAAAAGATTTTATTTTTGATGGTATTAAATTCAATGTGACTTCATTCATTGTTATTGGTACTGGAAAAGGTTTTGATGAACCTGAATTTAGAGAAGTGGTAGGAAATAAATTTTCAGGTGGTGCGCAGGATTTAGTCAAAAGATGTCAACCAGGCAGTACGGTGACCATTGGCGAAATAAAAGTAACTGAACCAGGTGGCGGAACAAGAAAACTAGATCAAACAATCACTTTTATACTTCAATAATTATTAAGGTAGGAAGCGATTTAAAATATATCAAATGAAAAAGTATCAAATTTATAGCAGCTTTATTTTAGTCATCCTATTTATTGCTAACACTACAAGTGCGCAATTTAATTATGGTGCAAAAAAGAAACCTGCAACCGCAGGAAAGGATTCCACAATCGCACCTACAGTAGCTGCAGTGGATACAACAAAAAAAGCAGTGGCATTTGATCCGAATGTGAAGTCGGTAAAAACATTTGATACTACTTTGGTGGGTGGATTTAATGCCAAAGCAAAGAAAAGTTTAAGAAACAATTACGCCTTTTTTTCTGAGACCAATAAGCGCGCTGGTGTGCAACAACGCATCCCCTTACCTTATGAAAATTTAAGAGAAGAGGACGCCTTATTCAGTGAATTTGTTTGGGAGGAAATTGATGGTCGTGAAAAATTAAACCGTCCATTTGTTTATCAGGCATATGATGATAATGGGGACCAACGATTCTTTGCCATTTTATTAAGGGCAATTGAAAAAGAGGAAGCGGTTCCTTTTTCAGCAGATGGTGGCGATGATCGGTTCACTACACCAATCACTTATGATCAAGTTTCTGCGATGTTAAAGGGAAGCTTAGATACACAATTAGTGCAAAACGTGGACAATCCGAATGTATATGACACGAGTATCATATACAATACAAAATTAGCGCCAAGTCCAGATTCTATATATACATTCAGATTAAAGGAGCAGTGGATCTTTGATAAAAAAACAAGTAGAATGTATTGTCGTATTATTGGTATTGCGCCAGTAGCTACTATCGTGATTAACAATAAGCCAGTGAAGCGTACTTTATTTTGGCTGTATTATCCTGAATTAAGAACGAGCTTAGCTAAAAATGAAGTGTACAATCCAAAAAACATTTCCACTAGAATTACTTGGGAGGAATTATTTGAAAGCAGGTACTTTAATAGTTATATCGTTAAGTCAAGTATTGATAATTACAACGACAAATTGTTGAATGCTATTTATAAGGATCCATTAAGAAGATTACAAGAAGGAGAAAAAATAAGACAAAAAATATTTGATTACGAACAGGATCGATGGGTATATTAATCTCACTTATTAAAAGCGGCTACTAAAATAGCCGCTTTTTTTGCGCCTATAATTTCAGCTAATAGCTCCGGGCTGGCAGCTTTTATTTTATTGACTGACTTAAAGTACAACAATAGCATCTCTTTTGTTTTGGGACCAATACCAATGATATGATCTAAGCTATTTTCTAAAGCGCCTTTGGACCTTTTAAGACGGTGAAATTGAATACCAAATCGGTGTACCTCATCTCTAATTTGTCGAATCAATTTATGCGCTTCGCTATTCCAGTTGAGCTTTATGGAATCTTGGTCATGTACAAAAAACAATTCTTCTAAATTTTTAGCTAACCCCACCATGGTCACTTTATCTTGAATACCTAATGAGGTCATCGCCTCCAATGCTGCATTGAGTTGCCCTTTACCACCATCAATGATAATCAGTTGGGGAAGGGCTAATTTTTTTTCAAGGATACTGGTGTATCTTCTGAATACTGATTCCTTCATACTAGCAAAGTCGTTAATGCCGACTACCGATTTGATATTAAAGTGTCGGTAATCTGATTTGCTGGGTAATCCATTTTTAAAACAAACCATCGCGGATACCGGATAAGCGCCCTGAATATTTGAGTTATCGAAACATTCAATGTGAAGTGGAATTTCGTTCAGGTATAAAACTGATTTTAGTTCCTGCAAAATGATATTATCCGACGGTGCACCTGCTGTTTTTAATAGCAATTGCTTATACTTCCAATCTTTTAAAGCGTAGTCGGCATTTTTTTGGGATAAGGCGAGTAGCTGTTCTTTATCGCCTGCTTTTGGAATCGTATATTTTACATTCGGCTCTTTTTCGGTAAGTTCAATAGGGACTACTATTTCCTGTGCAGTAGAATGCATATTGTTTCTGAAGTGATGAATTGCAAAGGCGAGGATGGTTTCCTTAGCTTCTTCTAATGGAACACTGAGTGGCAAAATATGTGTTTGAATTATTTTACCATCCTTTATCATGAGATAGTTTACATAGGCCTGCTCTTGGTCGTATGCAATGCTAAACACATCCATTGGAGACAGACTTTTGGTATATACCACCGATTTGGTCTGGTAGTTCTCCAATTGTTCAATTTTTCGTTTAGTGAATTCTGCTTTTTCAAAATCCAATGCTCCGGCTTCCGTCTTCATCTTTTGTTTTAAGTCCTGCACGACTAACTTGACATTTCCTTTTAATAAATGCTGCACTTGTTGAATTGAATTTTCATATCCTGCTTCATCTTGAAAGCCTTGGCAGGGTCCCAAGCAATTACCTAAATGGTATTCTAAACAAACTTTAAACTTGCCTTGATCAATATTTTTTTTAGTTAAGGGGAGGGTGCAAGTTCTTAATGGAATGGTTTGTTTGATATGGTTCATAAGTTCCCGTACAGCAAGTACGTGGGTAAATGGGCCAACATAGACAGATCCATCTTTAATTTTACGCCTTGTTAAAAAGACTCTTGGAAATTTTTCATTTTTGATAACAATATATGGATAGGATTTATCATCTTTTAAATTGATATTATACTTAGGCTGATAATTTTTAATTAATTCATTTTCCAATATAAAGGCATCGTGTTCTGAATTAACAATCGTAAAACGGATATCCTTAATTTTTTGCACCAATTCCGTGGTTTTGGCATTTTGTTGTCCGGATAGAAAGTAGGAACTCACTCTGTTTTTAATATTCTTCGCCTTGCCTACATACAATAACTTACCTTTTTCATCAAAGTATTGGTAAATGCCTGGCTCTTTTGGTAAACTGCCCTGAATTTGCTTAAAAGTTGCTTTTTCCATATTGGGTGCTGAGTTCACAAAAATACTTTATATTTTTGTGGTA
>JAURIP010000041.1 GCA_030832695.1 Sediminibacterium sp.
CGCCGAGTTGGATTAAATGTAGACTCTGCAAATCTTTATACACTATCACTTTAAAAAAACAATCACTATGTCCGAAATGCAATTGCCTAAATGGGGTGACCTCAACATCAACGAAAGGCACAAACTCTTAGGAGAACTTATCGATGCCATGATCTACTCTGGCGAAGCAGTCCAACACCTACAAGAACAAGTTGAGCAGTTCAGAATGCTTGGGTATGTTAGGTCTATTATCTTACCTCAAAATGAAGAACAATGCAATCAGCAGTAAAAGCATTAATGGATGACTTGGTGCAAAATGGCACTCGTATTGACTTTGCGAAGTATTTAAAAATGGAAATGCAACAAATCCAAGATGCCGTCATCTACGGCCTCGATGAAGATGGTCACACAGGAGATTGGAAAATAAGTGTCGCACAAAACTATTATAATGAAAAGCACCTTGAGATTAAGGGATTACCAGGAGGAGATAAGTGATAAGGCAGTTAGTCTACTAAATAAGTATAGAATTGCTTACCTCGCAATGCAAGTAAGAACAGGCAAGACTCTTACTGCTATGGCAACGGCTTATAAGTTTGGTGCTAAGTCAGTTCTATTCGTTACCAAGAAGAAAGCCATTTGTGACATTGTCAACCAATTTAGTGGGAGTGCAATTGAGATGGGGATTTATGTCACCAATTATGAGCAACTTGGCAATGTGCATGAGACTTTTGACTTGATCATTATCGATGAGGCGCATAGCTTGGCTGCCTTTCCGGTGCCATCTGGCAGAGCAAAGGAGTTGAAACGCATCTGCTTTGGAAAGCCTATAATTTACCTAAGTGGTACACCAAACCCTGAGTCGTTCTCTCAGCTTTACCATCAGTTTTGGGTGAGCAGTTACTCTCCATTTGACCACTATCCTAACTTCTACAAATGGGCGCAACAATTTGTGACTATAAAGAAGATGAAAATAAATGGTCAGTCCTTCAACAACTACGACTCCGCTGACCAGAAAGCTGTGATGCAAGGTTGTGGTCATTTGTTTCTCACATTTACACAAGAGCAAGCAGGCTTCGAGTCACTTGTCAACGAACACATCCACCACGTTGAGATGCTTGAGTCAACCTATACACTTGCAAATAGGCTTAGGATTGATAAAGTGGTAAGGAACAAAGAAGGGCAAATTGTGCTTGGGGATACGGCTGTCAAGTTGATGCAGAAGCTACACCAGATTTATAGTGGAACAGTCATTGTTGATGAGCCGGAACGAATGGCAAAGATTGTTGACTATAATAAAGTGCAATATATTAAGGACAAGTTTGTAGGTCAAAAGATTGCCATATATTATAAGTTTATTGCAGAGGAGATGGCAATTAGGTATGTTTTTGGCTCAGAAAACTTGACAAACGAGGCTACTGTGTTCAATGAGTCAACCAATTTTGTGTTCATATCACAAATCCAAAGTGGTCGTGAAGGGGTCAACATCTCAACTGCTGATGCACTTGTGTTCCTAAATATTGACTTTTCGGCCGTTTCGTATTGGCAGGCAAGGGCAAGAATCCAAACAAAGGATAGGGTCAAAGAAGCAAATATTTATTGGATTTTCAGCAAGAATGGCATTGAGGACAAGATATATGAAGCTGTGATGAACAAGAAAGACTACACCACTTATCACTTTAAAAAGGATTTTAATATATGAAAACATTCTTTTATATCCTAATGGTATTTTATTTCTTCATCGTATCTATTCCCATTTTTATCATTATTTTTATCGCCTTACACACATTTTATACACTTAAAACTACAACACAATGCATCAAAAAAAGACTAACTCAATTACTGAGTACATCCAAGGCAACCAATTAAGGAAAAATGCTCGGTGGAAAATAGCAGATGGGCAATGGTTATTTGAAATGCAACAAGGCATTTGGGCATCAGAGGAACTTTTTGATGAGTTTTACCCAAGCTATGAGTACGTTAAGTTTAATGACAAAGGAACAAACCCAGATAAAAGTAAGATAAAATGAAAGAATCAACACTCCAGACAAAAATAGTTAAGCGATTAAAAGATAATGGGTGGTTTGTGACAAAGCTGATCAGCACTTCAACACCTGGGATTTGCGACTTGATGGCTATACGCAAAGGAACAGTCATAATGCTTGAGGTTAAGACTGACAAGGGGGTTGTGTCTGAACTGCAACAATACATGATTGACAAGCTGAACAACATGGGCATCTTTGCTCGTGTGGTTAGGGATGTTAGCGATGTGGATGTATTTTGCTATAAACTACAATAATGAAAATAATTAATTCACTTAGCGGAGGCAAGACATCATCTTACATGGCGGTGCATTATCCTGCTGATTACAACATATTTGCCCTTGTTACAATTGAAGATGCAAATTGTCAACCATTAGGCAAGGAACTTATAAAATATGTAAGCGATAAGATTGGTAAAGAGTTTATTGCTACTGCTGAAGATGATGCGACACTATATGCGATGCGTGACCTTGAGCAATTAATAGGAAAAGAAATCACTTGGGTTGCAGGAAATAGTTTTGAGGTAGTAAATAGAAAAGCAACAGGAGGTAATGGTCTACCAAATATGATGTGGAGATTTTGCACAACTGAACTAAAAATGAGACCAATATTTGACTGGTGGTTCAAAAATATAAATGAAAAGGTTCTTATGAACATAGGCATAAGATATGATGAGATGGAACGTGCCGACAATATTAGAAACTCATTCAAAGGTATAGTCGGTAAAAGAGGTACACGCAATAAATGGGAAGAAATTGAATGGAGAGAGGCATCATTTCCACTTATTGAAGATAAAATTATCCATCCAAGAGTAGTAAAATGGGCAACTCAAAGCGGTTTAAAGTTCCCAAGTGACTCAAATTGTGTTGGTTGCTTTCACAAACCTCTTCAGCAACTGCGTAAAAATTGGGATGACAATGAGAAAAAGATGAAATGGTTTGCTGACCAGGAGGGGGAAAGCAAGAAATGGAAAAAGGAAATGAGCTATGATCAGATAAAAAACCTACCATTGCAGTCCGAATTTGACTTTGGCACTGGTGCTGGTTGCTCATCTGGATTTTGCACTAATTAAAACAACTTAAATGAACTATTTACAACTCGGCATCAATACTATCGCTGTAAATGAAAATAAGCAGGCTATTTTCCCTTGGAAGGTCTACCAAGAGGAAATGATAAAGGAGGAGGAATTAAGCCGTCAAATGGCAGATAATAGGGCAAAAGGAGTGGCTATTATTTGTGGAGCGGTGAGTGGCAACCTTGAGGTCATTGACATAGATACAAAGTATGAGACATATGACCTATGGGAGGCGATTCAATCAGCTATTCCACCAGACTTGTACAAGAAGTTGCACATCGTAAAAACAAGAAGTAATGGCAAACACCTCATCTATAAATGCGAGGCGATTGAAAAGAATCAGAAACTCGCACAAAGACTACCGACATTGGAAGAATCGAAAAATAATCCTTCGATCAAATCTTATTGCATTATTGAGACAAGGGGAGAAGCAGGATATGTGGTTGCTCCGCCTACTTCGGGCTACGAAATCGAACAGGAAGGTATTAACATTATATCATTGGATGAACGTGAGGTGTTGTTTGAGATAATGCGCTCATTTAATGAAATCTTTGAGGAGGCGATCATTGAGGCACACCAAAGGCCGTCAACCAAAGATTATGGGGTTAGTCCGTTTGATGACTATAATCGCAGAGGAGATATAGTTGAACTGATGGGTAGGCATGGATGGAGGGTTGTAAAGGAGAATAGTGAGAGGATTTACTTTTTACGACCAGGGTCGGAGGCAGAGCATAGTGGATCATGGAACAAAGAACTTTCACTTTTCAGCGTTTTTTCGGTCAATACCCCATTTTTGGTGCAAAAGGGTTATAAGTTGGCTGCTGTGTTTGCGATATTGGAATGTGGAGGAGACTTTAAGATGGCAGCAAGGCAGTTGCTTGATCAAGGATTCGGAGAAAAAAAAACATCCTTCGGTGATAGGGTAGAAAGGGAGTTGTTTTCCAAGAAGAATGATGGGGCAAGTAAGGATGATATGGTCACTCTGCTTGTCAAGAAGCACAACAAGAGTTTGGATGATGCCAAGGTGATGGTTGATGAACTCGATGCTCGGTGGGGAGAGGAGATTTGCACGTTCTGGGATGTTGATGACAAAGGGAAGGCATCGGTCAACAGGTATAAGTTGCAAGTATTTCTCACCACAGTTGGTGGGTTTAGGCTTTATTTCTACGATAGTGGGTCAACCATTTACAGGCTTGTTAGGGTTAAAGATGGGTTTGTTGAGGAGGCGAGTACGGAGCAAATTAAAAGGTTTATCAAGGATTATGTGGATAAGTTACCTGACTCGTTTGATGGAGGGGTCACACCTCAAGACTTACTTGAGTTGATTTATAAGGGGGCTACTGTTCTGTTTTCGGATGCTTTTTTTGAGTTCTTTGAGAGAGCAGATTTGTCTTTTCTAAAGGATACTAAGAATGAAGGGTTTTTTCCGTTTAAGAATGGGGTTGTTGTGGTTGGGAAAGAGCGGATTGAACTAAAAAGCTATGGTGAACTCGGAAAAGTTGTTTGGAAATCGCAAGTAATTGACCATTTTGTCATCATTGACCAAGATATTGAGTTAGAAAAGATAGAATACTTTAGGTTTATTGAGAAGATTAGTGACTCAGACAAGGATCGGTACATCTATGCCTTGGGTTTGATAGGCTATTTATTGCACAATTATAAAGACCCATCTCGCCCATTCTCAGTCATTCTCGCCGAAGAAACAGAGAAGGAAGCCAATGGAGGAGGCACTGGGAAGGGGATATTTGTGAAGGCATTGGGTTACCTTTTGAATATTGTTCGAGTGGATGGTAAGAACTTCAAATTCGACAAGTCATTCGCCTTTCAAAGGGTTGACCTCGATACAAGGATACTTGCCATTGAGGATACAAGGAGGAATGTGGATTTTGAGGGTTTTTACTCGATTATAACTGAAGGCATTACCGTAGAGAAGAAGAACAAAGATGAGTTGTTTATACCTTACTCTGACTCACCAAAGGTGATGTTCACCACTAACTATACCATCCCTAATTCGGGCAACCACGCTAAAAGAAGGCAGAAGGTGTTGGAATTTAGCGGATATTTTGGGCCGAAGCGGACACCAGAAGATGAGTTTGGACACAAATTGTTTGATGATTGGGACAAAGATGAGTGGAATAGGTTCTATAATTTGATGTTTGATTGCGTGCAAGGATACCTTGAGTTTGGGGTATTAGAAGTGGCATCGTCTGAGAAAATTAAAAGGAAACAGATCAGAGTGCAGTTTGGAGAGGAGTTTTTGGAATACTTTTTGGGGATTTTGGAGGAGCAATGTGGGTGGATAAAGTTAGAGCAATTATATAACGATTTTATGACAATGAGTGGGTTTGATAAGAAGGATTATAGCGTAAAAAGGTTCACCAAAGGAATTGAAGAATCGTGTACCATTTTAAATATCGCGTACCTAAATAAGCGAGAAAAAAGTGCTGGAGGAAAAAAGATGTATAACTTTAATAGCGAAAAAAAAACATATGATGATTTATTTTAATATGACATATAAATTGGGTACGTCATTTTTGGTCGGGAACGTCATTGGTACGCGATTTTTACACGATTTTGGGTAGCTAAGTGGTTGATAATCAATTCGGATACGCGATTTACACGATTTTTTCTATTTTTTAGGGTATATCTGTTTTTTTTTTGGATTCTTATATATATAGAGAAAGAAGGAAAGATGAAAATATCGTGTAATCGTGTACCCAGGGTTCTGTTCACTTCGTTCACAGAAGTTTTTGTCTACAAGTTGGGTGGGGATTTTTGGTGGGGTTTTTGCCAGGGATTTTTGTGGGATTTTTGTCTACCATTTGGTTAGGGATTTTTGTGGGGTTTTTGGGCGTTGGGAGTTTTTGGGGTTTTTGGTATATACATGGTTACTTAATAAGATATATATTCTTTGATAATAAAAGGTTCATTAAAGATAAAAGAAAGGGTACTATGTTATACAAGGTACTATACTATACATTTTAAATAAATAAATATGTTAACTAAAGAAAATTTACTTTCTGTTATTGCTTTTGTTAGTGGTGTACCTGAGAATGAAATTAGAGGGCAAAATAGAGCGCGTGGCTTGGTTTTATGCCGTCATGCTTACTATTACATTGCCAGGCAAAATATGGGGCTTAAATTGACTGAAATTGGCTCATTTTTTGGGTCAGACCATACAACTGTAATACATGGGATTAATAAGGTTAAAGACATGATAAGTATAGGGGATGAAATGACTTGCCAATTCATTGATCAAGTCAATTCATGCATAAAAGAAAAATATCTAATACCTACAATTATAATGGTGGCCATACCCTGTGAAAAGGATAGCCAACAAGTAATTGAACAGATTAAAAATTTAGGCTGTGCTGTTGATGTTATGAAAAAAGGCTTTGATGCTTGACAAACATAGCAATACAGTAGAGCGTAAAATTTATATTCTCTCTATTGTGGTAGTTAATATAGGATATTTGTAGGGCTGAATAATTGGAATTTATCCAATTGTAGAGGTTTTCGTAATTTTCCATAATTGTATAATTTTAAGCAAAAAAAAGGCCTTTTTAGGGCCTTAAATTACGTTTACTGCTGTCAATAACATTTTAGATTCAACCCATGCTGTGACATGGTTTTCACCAGTTGATATATCAATATAAACGACCAATTCGCCAATTGATATGTAAAATGATTCATCTGTGCATTTTTCAATTTTAAGATTGTCAAAAGTTACTGTTTGCATAAAATGTATTTTTTGGTTAATATATGGCTTTTTAGGGCCATATTTCGGCTATTAAAGCCATCATCAGTTAACCTTTTTAATAAATATTTCCATATTCAGTAAATTCATAATCATTACATATAATATCTTCAATTATTGATTCATCAGTAAAATAATATTCATAAGATGATTCAATTCTATTTAATACAGTTTCCATGTGGTTTGAAAATTTATCATTTGCTTTTTCTAAAATTTTAATTTCTTCATCTGTAAATTCATAATCGCATTCATTTTCTTCAAATGATATAAAAGTATCAGGATACCTTGAATTTGTATTTTTTATAGTAAAATATACCTTTTCATGAATATTATCAGGTATTTCAAGCCACTGAAAAAACATTTTTTCATTTGTTATTTCAATGGCATTTGATGCGTCAATATGCCTGTTTCGCTCAAAATCAAAATACAATTCGCGGCTATTTTTAAATATTGGCGTACTTAGTTTATCATATTCTAAGCCGCATAAATTTACCAATTCATCATGTGCAGGCTCAAGTAGATAACAGTCGTCAATAATCCAATGTATTAAGTCATAATCATTGTAACGCCTTTGTCTAATTTGCTCAATAGCATTATCTTTTGCATCTTTTGTAAGTTCATCAAAACTGTAAATTTGAATTTCAATTGTTTTCATTTTATTTGTTTTTTATTGTTTATAAACTGTATTGATCCTGAAGCTGTCCAATAATTAGGCCGGCAATAATAAGCGCTATAATTAGGCGCAATAAGTCTTTATTGATTTTCATCATTAAAAAATTTATTGATGATAGGCCAATTTATAACATGGCATCCAATTTTAACAGCTTCGCTATTGTTTTCAAGAACAGTAAATCCGTCAATTTTATAGCCGTTTACGTTTTCGTTTCTTTTTAGTCTGTTGTATAATTCAACAGCCTTTGAAAATTCAACCTTTGCGCCTTTTGTAGTCTCAATCAATTGGCCGTCTTTTGAGATACGCAAATGAACAGGGATATTGTATAATTGGCCGTTAAATTCATGCCTTTGCCACTTTTCAAGCAATTCAATAGACTTTTCAAGTTCTTTTTGTTGTTTTGCTTTTTGTCTATCTTGTTCTGTATTGCGTAAAAAATTAGCCTTTGTTTCAGCTTCAAACCAATTAACAGGCAAAACTGGCTTTTCAATGTTGAATAATTCGCAAATATTTAATACATGATTATATATTGAATATATTGTATTAAAATAATGAAAATTTGATCTTGCGTTTAATTGCTTTTCTATTAAACTATCAATATTTAGCATCATTTTAGCAATGATAGCAGGTAAATAATCAATTTTAACTGTTTGATTTTTATGCCAATACCCACCATCAATTATGAAAGGAACGTGAAATTTAATTATGTTTCCGGGTATTGCGCGGCTAACGTGGTTAGTATGTTTACCGGTGGAATTGCTATATCCGTTTGAATTGATAAAACAAACCTTTTCACCGTTTGGGGCGTCAATAAAACGTGCAATTTCGTAATGATAGCCATAAGAATAAATAACTGGCCCCTCGAAAAACATGGCGCTAGCTTTTCCAATTTCGTGTGTTTGGTTAGCCCATGCATGTGATAAGCTGGCGTGGCTTGAAAATACTTTTTTCATGTTGTTGTTTTTTAAATTGTTATAAATTAGATTAAGTTCCATGCGCTAAGGTTAAAAAGAACAATACCGGCGAAAATGATTGCAATGATTGTAAACTGTTTCATGTTTATTTGTTTTTGTTTGTTTGAATTGATATATCAAAGATATGTTATTAATACCAATATTACAACATTTTTATATCATTATTTTTAAATATTTATTTCAATGATATGTAAACAAATAAATATCAATACTTTATGAAATTTGTATTTAATTTTATGTAATGAAAAGAAAGGGATTTTATATTAAGAAAGCTGAAAATGGTTTATACCTAAATATCTTTAAAGCTGACTTTGTGCAATACATTAATGATCAACCTGGCGACTGGATCAAGTTTAAGATATTTGAGAAAGTAGACGATCCTAAGGGATTCACACATAATATGGAAATAATACAGCAAAAAGAAAAATGCAACAATGTTGCAAAAGATTGAAAATTAACAAAATCGCATCTGAGTTAATTCAAGATAAATTCAACTATGACAGACGACAAACTAGACAAGCTAATAGAAAAGCGTAAATGGGGCGGAGCCAGGGCAAACGCTGGCCGAAAGTCTAAACTTGCTGAAGATGAACTAATGACAAAGCTGCATCCAATGGCAAACGATTTCTTTATAAAGATGCATGAAAGGATTAAAGAGGGGGATATTAAAGCCTTACAGCTATTCGCAGCCTACTACATTGGCCTACCAACCCAAAAGATAGAAAGCAAAATAGAGGGCAATTTAAACCAGATCGCCATTGAGATCATCAAGCCAAATATATTGCTGCAGGATAATAGAACAGTGCAAATAGATGACAATAAGTCAGAGGATTAATACATTATAACTATATATATCTATAATGTATTGATATATAAGTACTTACCGCTCTACTTAACATAATATTAGTTATAGGGTAACGTACTTTGCACTGGTTGACACGAAAGGATGCGCCATAACCATGGCACGATGGGGGGGACTTAAAGGAATTAAAAAAATTTTGCGCCCCTATCAATGACCAAGAATAATAGTAGTTTAAGTAACCTTTATAAATCTTATATATACGATGCCCCCCTTCTCACCCATACTTTTCAATTCGAAAAATGCATCTCAAATTTTTTTTTTCGCTCCAAACTCAACTACCTTTGGTTGACCCAACTATGACTTACAATTAAACTAATAAGATGAATGCTACCTTACAAACTAATAAGATTTACGAAATCCTCAATGAAAGTGATAAACGTATCTCTGTCATGCAAGGAGGATCAAGGTCAGGCAAAACGTATAATATTCTTATTTGGTTTATTGTAAAGTTGCTTCAAGAAAACAACAAGACACTGACCATAGGCCGTCAGTCACTACCTTCAATCAAAGGTTCTGTTCTCAGGGACTTTGTGGACATATTAACAAAACTTAACATATATTCAGAGGACAACCACAACAAGACTGAGCAGA
>JAURIP010000007.1 GCA_030832695.1 Sediminibacterium sp.
ACGATGGGTCTCGAACCCACGGCCTACAGTGCCACAAACTGTCGCTCTAACCTACTGAGCTACGCCCTCCATTTGGGGGGCAAAAATAAGGTAATTTTAAGGACGAATAAAATTAGTTTTCGTGTTTTTATAATTTTATCATAAAAACGCGCCCTTTAACCAAATTAAACACTTTCAAACTCATTTTACGCTATTTTTGAAAATATAGATGCGAAACATTATGATATACATAAAGCAAAATAAGTGGAAGGTATTCACTACAGTAATTATTATTGGCGCAGTTTTTTTTGCGTTTAAAACAACTGAAAAACAAAACGGGGAGTCGCCTGAAATTCGTCACCGTAAATTACTTTCTACCATTGGACATTTGTTAGAAACGGAGCATTATAGTCCGCGTAAAATTGACGATGATTTTTCTAAAGATGTTTTTAAGGAATATTTAAAAGCATTGGATCCGGAAAAAAATATATTCTTACAATCAGATATTAATGCACTTCGTGTGTATGAAACAAAATTAGATGATGAAATTCATGGGGAGGCTATTTTATTTGAACCGGCATCAAGTGTGATTTATGAAAAGAGGTTAGTGGAAGCACGCAAAATTTTTGAAAAAGTGGTACAATCGCCTTTTGATTTTAACATTGATGATTCTGTTTTATTGGATGTTGATGTGAAATTAGCACCAGTGAATGAAAATGAAAGATATACTTATTGGTATCAGATATTAAAGTACAAAGCATTGGATAGATTTGTTAATTTAACAGAGGAGCGTGAAAAAAATAAAACGAAAGAAAAATTTATCGTTAAGGCTGACTCTACATTGGAAAGAGAAGCGCGTGCTTCTGTAAAGAAAGAATATTTAAAAAGATTTGAACGTTTAGAAAAAACATTTGATAAAGAAAAAAGGTTCGAGCTTTTTTTAAATACCATTACCGGCTTAATGGATCCGCATACCGACTATATGGCGCCTGTTGAAAAGCGCTCATTTACGGAACAAATGAGCGGTACTTTTTATGGCATTGGCGCACAATTGACCCAGGATGACAATGGCATCAAAATTGCAAGTATTCAGCCTGGTGGTGCAGCTTGGAAGTCAGGACAGCTGGTGGTGAACGATGTAATTGTTAAGGTAGCGCAAGGCGCGGAGGAGCCAGTAGATGTGACTGGGTATGAAACTACAGATGCAGTAAAATTAATCAGAGGAAATTTAGGTACTGAAGTTCGATTAACGATTCGTAAGCCTGATGGGTCATATAAGATAGTTGCCTTAAAGCGTGAAAAAATTGTATTGGATGAGGGTTTTGCACGCAGTGCCATCATTCAAAAAGGCGCTGATAAATACGGCTACATTTTATTACCTGATTTTTATGCTGACTTTGAACGCGAGGATGGAGCAAGATGTGCAAGAGATGTTGCGAAAGAAATTGAAAAATTAAAGGCGGAGAAAGTAAAAGGGATTGCCATTGATGTAAGATATAATGGCGGTGGTTCATTATATGAAGTAGTTCAAATGGCAGGTTTATTTATTGATCAAGGACCGATGGTTCAAATTAGAAATAAGGAAGGAAGGTCGCAAACCTTATCCGACGAAGTACCGGGGACTATTTATGACGGTCCGTTGGTAGTGATGGTGAATGAATTTAGTGCATCAGCAAGTGAAATTTTTGCAGGTGCGATACAAGATTATAAGCGAGGAATTGTAATGGGAAGTACTTCCACTTATGGGAAGGGTACAGTACAAAGAAATGTTCCTTTTGGAAAACCTTTAGATGATTTTGGGATTCAGACAGAATATGGTGCAGTAAAATTAACCTTCCAGAAATTTTATAGAGTCACTGGTAGTTCTACACAACGTAAAGGGGTAGTGCCGGATGTAATATTACCTGATGAATATGAATTTTTAAAGTATCGTGAAAAAGACAATGAATCTTCCTTGCCTTGGGATGAAATGGAGCGCGCTAGATTTCAAGTTTGGCCTAATAATGCTCCTATTGCAGCAATTGCAGCGAAAGTCAATGATAAAATTGCAAAAGACACCTCTATGATTGCTTTCAAAAAGACGCTTGCCTGGGTTTCGACACAAATGGATCGTCCTGTGCATTTAAAATTGGATAAGTATATTGCTTTTCGTAAGCAATTACAAAGCACCATGATCCAAAATGACAATCGCTTAAAATTGAAAGATAGCATGCAGGTAACTGCCCTTAAAGCGGATTATAATAAGTTTTATAATAATCCAGATAAAACCAAACAGGATCGTTATCAAGCTTGGCTTAAGATAATTGCAAAGGATGCGCAGATTAATGAAGCAAGTAAATTGTTAAGTGAATTTTCTGCACAAAATTGGGTAGCGAAAAAAACGAATTAATATAAAAGGGAATTATGAAAGTGGAAGCATTGGATAAAGTGAAAAGATGGCATGTAATTTATACAAAGTCAAAGTGGGAGAAAAAGGTGGAAGGCTTGTTGATGAATGCAAATATAGAAAGCTGGTGCCCTGTTCAGAAAAAAGAGCGGCAGTGGTCGGATCGAAAAAAAATCATTGAAGAGCCTTTGTTTAGATCTTATGTTTTTGTCAAAATAGACAAGGAAGAACACAGTAAAGTATTAGGCACCATCGGGGTGGTAAATTTTTTATACTTTGAAAAAAAGCCCGCCATTATTAGGGATAATGAAATTGAAACTATCCGTAAGTATTTAGGATTAGCGAATGCATCTATTCAAGTGGTGAACATGACTAATTTGCCTGCACAAACTAAAGTTGCTATTAATCAGGGCTTATTTATGGGTCAAAAAGGGGAAGTGATTAGGTCGGGTAAAAAGACAGTGTTTGTACAATTACAAAGCATCAATATGATGATGATGGTGGAATTTAAATTGGCTGAAATTTCAGTTGTATAAGAATTACTGTTTAAAAAAATTGTAATTCATGTTTTGTTCATCAGCTTTAACTCAAGGTCCAATCCACCAACTGATTGCTCCATTCTTCGCGATAAGGAGTTTCAATACGAATATAATTATCAGTATATCCTTCTAACATTAATTGGGTTGGATCTTCTTTTGTTGCTTTTGGTGACTCAAATAAAACCTTTCTAGTTTCCCCCAAATGCTGTGCTGTAAAATATTGTAATTTTTGGTAGGATAAATTCCTTAAAATTTTATTGCGCTCCTGTCTAACGGGAATAGGGACGACCGGCTTAATTGTCAAAGCCTTGGTGGCAGCACGTTCGGAGTAGGTGAATACATGCAAATAGGAAATATCAAGTGCATGTATAAAATCCAAACTTTCTTTAAAATAATCTTCCGTTTCTCCCGGTGATCCAACAATTACGTCAACGCCAATACAAGCATGCGGCATTATTTTTTTGATATGTTGCACGCGCTCTACATATAAATCTCGTGAGTACCTGCGCTGCATTAATTTTAAAACAGCATCTGATCCGCTTTGCAAAGGGATGTGAAAATGCGGCATGAACTGATCGCTATTCGCCACCCAATCAATTATTTCATTCGTGATTAAATTGGGTTCAATGGAGGAAATACGGTATCTCGGAATATTGGTTTCTTGGTCCAACGCTTTTACCAAATCAAAAAAACTTTCATCGTGTTTTTTGCCACCGGTTTGACCTTTTCCAAAGTCGCCCAAATTAATACCCGTTAAAACAATTTCTTTTACATTATTGCTTGCTAATTCATTTGCCTGTTGCACTACATTTTCAATACTATTACTTCGGCTTTTTCCACGGGCTAGTGGGATGGTACAAAAAGTGCAACTATAGTCACAACCGTCCTGTACTTTTAAAAAGGTACGCGTACGATCATTCACTGAAAATGAACTATGAAAATCGGATACATCATCAATTTCGCAACTACAAATTTTTGCGGCATCGCCCTTGGTTAAATTGGCGAGATGTTTAATTAAGTTAAATTTTTCTGCAGCACCCAATACTAAATCAACTCCCGGTATGGAAGCTATTTCCTGTGGTTTTAATTGTGCATAGCAACCTGTGATGACCACAAAGCTTTCTGGAGATCTGCGTTGGATACGACGCACCAATTGGCGACATTCCTTGTCTGCGTTTTCAGTGACTGAGCAAGTATTAATGACATACACATCTGCTTTCTCCGCAAAATCCTTCTTTTCAAAACCATTTTGTTCCAATTGTCGGGACAAGGTGGAGGTTTCTGAAAAATTCAATTTGCAGCCTAAGGTGTGAAATGCGACCGTTTGTTGTTTGCTCATGGGCCACAAAGGTAAAAAACCTTGGGGGAACCTTAAAATCTTAAAAATTACTTAAACCGGGTATTAATTTCCCATTTTGGCTAGATTCAATTAAGTTTGCAACTACTAAAATGGTCAAAAATGGACTTCAAAAAAATTAATAATTGGACGGGCTGGTTGGTTACTTTAATTGCATGTACTGTATACATCATGACCTCGGAAGCTGCAAGCAGTTTTTGGGATTGTGGTGAGTTTATCAGTAGTGCGTATAAATTACAAATTCCACATCCGCCAGGAGCTCCAATGTTTGTATTGTTAGGCAGGATATTTATTATTTTATTTGGCGACAATCCATTAACCGCTGCAAAGGCTGTAAATACCATGAGTGCATTGGCAAGCGGATTTACCATTCTGTTTTTGTTTTGGACCATTACCCATTTTGCAAAACGCATCGTGGTAAAGCAAACAGGTACTGAACCAGTAGGCTATCAAATTTTAGCTATTATGGGTGCAGGTATTGTAGGTGCTTTGGCTTATACTTTTAGTGATTCATTCTGGTACAGTGCTGTTGAAGGGGAAGTGTATGCATTAAGTTCATTTTTTACTGCATTGGTATTTTGGGCCATATTAAAGTGGGAACATAAAGCAGATCAACCTGGTGCAGATAAATGGATCATCTTTATTTTTTACATGATGGGCTTATCCATTGGGGTGCATTTATTAAATATATTAACCATCCCAGCGATAGTGATGGTGTATTATTTCAGACAATATAAACCTACTATAACTGGTGGATTGGTTGCATTTTTAGTAGGAGTGGTCATCACAGGTTTTATTCAAGTGGTGCTTATTCAATATACGGTTAAATGGGCAGGGGCATTTGACGTGAATTTTGTTAATTCCATGGGATTGCCTTTTTTTAGTGGTTTTATATTTTTCTTTGTTTTGTTGGCGGCTATATTAGCATACGCTATTCATTATGCAAATAAAAAAGGGATTTACTTTTTAAAATTAGGGGTGTGGTCAATGATATTTATGTTATTGGGTTATACCACTTATATCACCACCATGATTCGTTCAAATGCAGATCCTTCCGTGGATATGTATAATGTAGATAATCCTGTTACGTTGGTTGGCTATTTAGGAAGAGAGCAATATGGCGATTGGCCAATATTATTTGGACCAGACTATGTGGACAAGGTGGATAATGTAGAAAGTGGCGATCAGTATGTGAAAGCCCCTACGAATTATGAATTGGCAGGAAAAAATTATAAGCGTGATTGGTCTTCAGCTCCGTCATCGCATTTATTTCCAAGAATGTGGGATGGCGAAAATGATCGTGGTCAAATGGATAGCTATAAAGCATTTGCAGGGGTAGTAGATGGCGAAGCGCCTACTTTAAGAGATAATATTAAATACTTTACCAATTACCAATTTGGTTTCATGTATCTGCGTTATTTCTTATGGAATTTCGCAGGTAAGCAAAATGATTTACAAGGTTTTGGTAATGTGAGGGATGGTAATTTCAGTACGGGTATTTCCTTTATTGATAATTTCTTTTTTGGAGATCAGTCCAAACTACCTGATACCATTAAAAATAATAATAAGGCACATAATAGCTTGTTTATGTTACCTTTCTTTTTAGGCTTGTTTGGATTTTTATTTCAATACCAACAAAATAAAAAAGATTTTATTGTTACAGGCTTATTATTCTTTTTTACTGGATTGGCAATCGTACTTTACTTAAATCAAGTGAGTCTGCAACCGCGTGAAAGGGACTATGCGTATGTTGGTTCGTTTTATGTTTTTGCGATATGGATCGGGTTGGGCGTTTTGCAAGTAATACAATGGCTAACCAAAGTGGTGAATCAAAAAACAGCGAGCGTGATTGCTACTGTAGTTTGTTTATTAGCGGTACCTGTTTTAATGGCACAGCAAGAATGGGATGACCATGATCGTAGTCAAAAATTATTACCACGTGATTTGGCACGCAACTATTTAGAAAGCTGCCCTCCTAATGCGATTTTATTTTCCTTTGGCGACAATGATACTTATCCTTTATGGTATGCGCAGGAGGTGGAAGGGATTCGCCCCGATGTGCGTGTGGTGGTGAATAGTTTATTAGGCTCGGATTGGTATATGAGGGAGCTTAGGTATAAAGTAAATGAAAGTAATAAGTTTGATGTTATATTTTCTGAAGAACAGGTTTCAGGGAACAAATTAAATGTGGCCTATTACAATGCTTTACCAGAATATGGAGAAACTAAGTACCATAATTTAGATTCTGTATTAAGGTATGTGGTAGGGGATCCTACTGGTAAGTATATGGCATCCACTACTGATGGTCCTGTTAATATATTTCCTACGCACAAATTTAAAGTGCCTGTGAATAAGGCGAATGCATTGGCATCAGGTATTGCAAAGGCAACTGATAACATGGTTGATGAATTGCTGATTGATTTTAATCCAAATCGTCAATATTTATTGAAAAATGAATTAGCGATGTATGCAATTATCGCAACGAGTGATTTTAAGCGACCTATTTGCTTTACTTCTACACAGGAATTAAAAGAATTAGGTTTAGATAAGTATGTACGTCAGACGGGAATGTCCTATCAGTTGGTTCCGGTACTTAATCAAACAATTGATGCAGATGTAGCGTATAAAAATATGATGACTAAGTTTTCATTTGGTAATGCAAAAAATCCAAATGTCTATTTTGACGAAGAAAACAGACGTCATTTAAATTCAATGCGATTGGCTTTTTCGCAAGTGGCACAATCATTGGCAATAGAAGGCAAGCGAGATAGTGCACAGCAGTTACTTAGAAAATTAGACGCTGAAACTAATGAGAAAAACTTTCCTTATGGAATGACCTCCAATAGAGGTAACCAACACAATTATTTTTCTTATTTATTTTTACAAGCATGTTATGCTTCAGGAGAATTAAATTTAGCAAAAAAGGTGAGTGTTTCTTTGTTGAAGGATTTGAAACAAGGAGTCGCTTATTATAAATCATTAGGGGAAGCTATGAGTGATGATCAGTTTTTTGTTAATGCTGAAAATGCATATCAAGGCAAACCAAATAGTTTAGCCAATAAACAAATAGCCTTTGTACAAGATATATTAACCTGCGGCCAATTAATAGAAGCGGTTAATAAAATGGAAAAAGATTTCTCCATCGCTAAAAAATAAATAGCAGTAATCTTATAATATAAGCCCTCTTTTACCTTTGGTAAAAGAGGGCTTATTATTTAGGCGATAATTCGAATTACAATAAAGTAGTCAAAGTTGCTATGACTGTGTCAATTTCTTGGGTCGTATTGTATTTAGAAAATGAAAAGCGAACGGTAACGATATCTGATGGTTTATTAAGTGCGGCAATCACATGAGAACCTTGTTGTGCGCCACTTGAGCAAGCACTACCACCGCTAGCGCAAATATGCTGTATATCTAAATTAAAAAGGAGCATTTCTGTTTTTTGATTCTTAGGAAAGTTGACACTAAGCAAAGTGTATAAGCTTTCGCCAAAAGGGTCCCCATTAAAGCTAACCGTTGGAATATTTTCAACTAAGGAATCGTACATGTATTTTTTTAATCCTGAGATATATTCCTTGTCTTTATCGTGATTTTGGGTTGACAATTCTAATGCCTTTGCAAAGCCAACAATGCCGTATACATTTTCGGTACCCGCACGCATATTTCTTTCTTGCGCCCCGCCGTGTAAAAACGGGTTAATTTTAATGTTTTCATTAATATATAATATACCTGTCCCTTTTGGGCCATGAAATTTATGCCCTGCAGCTGTAATGAAGTCAACGGGTATATTTTTCAAATCAAAATTAAAATGACCAACAGTTTGCACAGTATCACTATGAAAGTAGGCGTTGTGCTTTTTGCAAAGTGCACCCACTTCATTTAAGCTAATACAATTACCAATCTCATTATTTGCGTGCATGATCGTAACAATAGTTTTTTCGGCACTATTTATTAGTAATTCTTCCAATTGATTGAAGTCTATATGTCCATTTGGAAGGATATTTACATAGGATAATTTTACTTGATGCGCTTTGGCTAAATAGGTAACCGTATGAAGTGTCGCATGATGCTCGATAGGAGAGCTGATGATATGTTTGCAACCCAAATCGGTGACCGCTGCATGTAAAACGGTATTGGTGCTTTCAGTGCCACCACTGGTAAAAAATATTTCTGCAGGCTTCGCACCTAATAAAGCGGCAATTGATTTTCTGGCTTTTTCAATGGCCATGCGTGTTTCACGTCCATAACTGTATATGGAAGATGGATTTCCAAATTGTTCCTTAAAAAAAGGAAGCATTGCTTCCAACACCTCTGCATCGATGGGCGTTGTTGCAGCATTATCAAAGTAAATTCTTTCCATACCCGTTAAAATTACTAAATGCTTTGAATTATTGAAATAATATTATCCGCTAAGGTATCCGCTTCCATTTGTGTGGGCGCTTCCGTATAAATCCGTACAATGGGCTCTGTATTACTAGGCCTTAAATGCACCCATTTATTTTCAAAGTCAATTTTCATGCCATCTATCTTATTGATGGTATAAGTAGCGTATTGTTTTTCCAAACCTGCATATATCTTATCTAATGAGATAGAATCGTCCAATTCCAATTTCTTTTTGCTCATATAGTAAGCGGGCAAACTCGCTTTTAATGCAGATGCACTTAATTTTAATTTTGCTAAATGTGTTAAAAATAATGCGATGCCAATTAAAGCGTCTCTTCCATAATGTAAATCGGGCACAATAATACCACCGTTACCTTCTCCACCAATGACTGCATTTTCTTGCTTCATTTTTTCCACCACGTTAACTTCACCTACTGCACTTGCAAAATAGGAACACCCATTTTTTTCTGTAATATCTCGTAAGGCGCGTGTGGATGACAAATTACTTACGGTACTTCCTTTTTTATGTTGCAATATATAATCTGCAACAGCCACTAATGTGTATTCTTCTCCAAACAACTCGCCATCTTCACTAACAAAACAAAGTCGGTCTACATCAGGATCAACCGCAATCCCTAAATCGGATTTAGTATTGACTACGGTGCTGCATAATTCAGTTAAATGTTCCTTCAAAGGCTCTGGATTGTGTGCAAAATTTCCATGCATGTCGGAATTTAATACTTGAATATTTGAAACACCAATCGCCTTGAGTAAGGCGGGCACTGCAAATGCACCTGAACTATTTATAGCGTCCACTACAATGGAAAAGTTTGCTTGTTTAATTGTAGCAATATCGACCAATGGATAATGAAGTATCGCGTCAATATGTTTTTGCAAACTGGTGTCATTCGAAATAATTTTACCCATAGCATCTATGTCTGCATAATCAAAATCTTCGTTCGCTGCTAATGATAAAATGGTTTTACCTTCTGCTGCATTTACAAATTCCCCTTTATGGTTTAATAATTTTAAGGCATTCCACTGCTTTGGATTATGACTGGCAGTTAATATGATACCACCATCCGCTTTTTCAAAAACAACACACATTTCAACAGTAGGGGTGGTGCTTAATCCTAACTGTATCACATCAATGCCCAAAGCAATAAGGCTTTGCTCCACTAAATTTGCAACCATATTGCCGCTAATTCTACCATCCCGGCCTACCACTACTTTTTTAGGGCCGGCCGATTTTTGTTTCAGCCAAGTTCCATAAGCGGAGGCGAATTTGACGATATCAATAGGCGTTAAGTTATCATTGGGCCTGCCCCCAATAGTGCCTCTAAATCCAGATATACTTTTAATAAGTGCCATTAATTGTAGGTTATATTATAAAAATAGGTTCTGCAAATTTACTTTATTTTTTTGCTTTACAGCAGCTTTATTCCCTTCCATTCAGCATAGTGTATAGCATCCCGCTTACTTTGTATTCCATTTATAAGGTAAATCTTAAATAAACAAGTAGCAAGCCTTCAAGCCGCTTATAATGATGGCAGCCAACTAAAAATTAAATTGGGTCGACTTTTTCGGGTAAATCAACTCGTAGCTTTTTCGAATACCTTTCGATTTCACATGAAAAATATTTATTTGTTGATCGTTTACCCCATATAAAATTTCACAGTTAATATTGAGCTGGTTAAGTTGCTTCACATTTTTTACTTCAAAATAGGACCAAGTGCTTTCCTTTTGTATTTCATAACCTATATATTCTAAATTAACCTTAGCACCATTCGCATTTAAATTTAAGCGCTTAGTGATATATGCGGCGATTAATACATCTGCTTTATTTTTTTGATTGGCTTGCGATAAATCAATCGTGGTTTTAGCATCGGCACCCATCATTTTTTCAAGGTCATTGGTGAAAGTGCGAATGCTAATTTCGATAGCGCCTTCCTTTTCATTATGATTAATTTCAATGACTGACACGAAAAAGGGGTGAATGAGTGCAATCAATGCCGAAATAAATGGGTTAAATCCGATGAGCGCCATAATGTTTATTTGTATTTTACAAAGGTCTTGATTAATTTAACATAACAAAATTTTCATTTCATGGATGATTTGCTGATTTACCTCAGATTAGGATTTAGACATATCATCGATATCAATGGATCGGATCATATCCTATTTATATTAGCCTTGGTGATTAGGTATGTTTGGGAAGATTGGAAAAAGATATTGGTTTTAGTCACATCCTTTACGATTGGTCATTCTGTAACCCTTGCATTAAGTACCCTAAATTGGGTTAATTTCCCCTTTAATTTAATTGAGCTTTTAATTCCAATAACCATTGTATTAACTGCATTATCTAATTATTTTGTCAAGGATTTCAGCTTCACCTCCAAATATCCCTTCATCTACTTTGCAGCCCTATTCTTTGGGCTCATCCATGGATTGGGCTTTAGTAACTACTTAAAAAGCCTTTTGGGGCAGGAAGAAAGCCTTATTGGGCCTCTTTTTTCATTTAATTTGGGCCTGGAGCTAGGACAGCTATTGATTGTTAGTCTTATTTTACTTTTTTCGTTTATATTCGTATCCCTATTTAAAGTAGATCGTAAGTTATATGTTAGAATTGGGTCTTTTCTAACTTTTTTTCTTGCATTAAATATGGTGATAGACCGCATAGTTCCTTTTTTTAATTAAAAAATTGACCAGATGAATTTTAAAAAATTAGTAAGTACTTGTTTTGTAATTATCGCAAGTGCTTCTGTGTTAATCGCACAAGACATTCGTAACAATCCAACGTCCAATCATGGCAACAAGTTTGAACAGTTGGGTACTATTTTAGCAACCCCTAATGAGTATCGAACAGCGAGTGGTGCGCCAGGACCAAAGTATTGGCAACAAAGAGCTGATTATGATATTAAAGCAACATTGGATGAAAAAAAATTATTATTAACTGGTGCTGAAACAGTAACCTATTTTAATAATTCACCTGATGTGTTAACCTATTTGTGGTTGCAATTAGATGAGAATGAACATAGCACTGTCAATAATGGCGGCTTCCCTGAAGAAAGTAGAATGGGTCGTGCAGTAACACCTGCTACGATAGACAAAATGATAGATCAAAAATCAGACAATGGTTTAGGTCATATCATCTCCTCTTTAACAGATGCATTAGGTGCGAAATTAAAATACACCATCAATGGAACAATGATGCGTATTGATTTACCTACAGCGTTAAAGCCAGGTCAAAAATTTACTTTCAAATTAAGTTGGAGTTATAAAATTACAGATCGTATGACTGTTGCTGGTCGTGGTGGTTTTGAATATTTCCCAGAAGATGGCAACTATTTATTTACCATGGCACAGTGGTATCCTCGTTTATGTGTTTATTCTGATTTTCAAGGTTGGCAAAACCACCAATTCACAGGTCGTGGTGAATTTGCATTGGTATTCGGTAATTATAAAGTAGCCATTACAGTGCCAAGTGATCACGTGGTGATGGCAACAGGGCAAGGACAAAACTATCCTGCTGTATTATCTCCTGCACAGTTGGCAAGATGGACAAAAGCGCAAACTGCAACAGAGCCTATTGAAGTGGTCACCTTAGACGAAGCAAAAGCTGCAGAAAACAATAAAGCAACGACCAATGAGACTTGGGTGTTTAATGCTGAGAATGTTCGTGACTTTGCATTTGGAAGTAGCCGTAAATTTATTTGGGATGCAATGGCTGCAAATGTAGAAGGTAAAAAAGTAATGTGTATGAGTGCTTATGGAAAAGAGGCGTATGGTTTATACCGTAAGTTTTCAACCAAGGCAGTAGCGCATACGATTAAAAGTTATTCCAAATTTAGTATTGCATATCCTTATCCTGTCGCGCAAAGTATTGAGGCTTCCAATGGAATGGAATATCCAATGATTTGTTTTAATTATGGAAGAACTAGTGCGGATGGTACTTATACCGAGTCTGCTAAAAATGGTATGTTAGGCGTAATCATTCATGAAGTAGGACATAACTTTTTCCCAATGATTATTAATAGCGATGAGCGTCAATGGTCATGGATGGATGAAGGATTAAATTCATTTGTAGAATATTTAACAGAGGAATTGTATGATAATAAATTTCCTTCTCGTGGTGGCCCAGCTTGGACCATTGCCGATTATATGCGTTTGCCGAAAGATCAATTAGAGCCCATCATGAGTAATAGTGAAAACATTATTCAATTTGGTCCGAATGCGTATACTAAGCCCGCAACAGCAATGAATATTTTGAGAGAGACGATTATGGGGCGTGAATTATTTGATTATGCATTTAAAGAATATGCGCGTCGTTGGGCATTTAAACATCCAACTCCTGCTGATTTATTCAGAACCATGGAAGATGCGAGTGCAGTTGATTTAGATTGGTATTGGAGAGGATGGTTTTATGGAATTGATCCAGTAGATATTGCTATTGATACTGTAAAACACGCGGTATATGATGCAACTGCGGCAGCTGCCCCAATGACTGGTGGTATGATGCGTGGTGCTCGTCCTGGAATGGGTGGTGGCGGAGCAAGAGGGATGGATAAGCCGCAAGTGCCAGGTTTTGATGACATTTCTAAAGTTAGAAATAGGGCCGATAAATCAATTGTCTTTTTAACAGATTCAGATACTTCACTGCGTGATTTTTATTGGAGATACGATCGTGGTATCGAGCCTTATGATACAGTGGCAAAACAACCTGCAATGAATTTTGGTGCGCCAGAAGCATTGACTGATGCAGAGAAAGCGAAATATTCAGATGTTAATTTATATGAAATCACTTTCTTGAATAAAGGTGGATTGGTGATGCCAATCATTGTTGAATTTACATTTGCAGATGGCACAAAAGAAACGCAAAAATTATCAGCGCAAATTTGGAGAAAGAATGAGAACAAAGTCACTAGCGTTTTCTTGACGAATAAGAAAGCAGTGTCTATTCAATTGGATCCAATGCGTGAAACTGCAGATATTGATGAGTCAAATAATAAATGGCCAAATGTATTAGCACCTTCCAAGTTTACGATGTTTAAAATGAAAGGTTTTGGTCGCGGTCAATCTATTGGATTGTCACCAATGCAAAATGCACAAAACAAAAAGTAGCTTGATTAAAATTTATTAAAAAAATAGATTTACTAAAAAAAAAGTCCTTCCTGAATAGGGGAGGACTTTTTTTATGAAATAGTGTTATTGATGTGCCGCAGCTTTATAATTTTTCCACTTTTCAATCACCCCTTGCATATCGGAAGGTAAGTCACTTTCAAAAACAACTTTCTCGTTGGTGGTAGGGTGGATAAATCCAAGTGTTGCAGCGTGTAATGCGCATCTAGGACAAATCTCAAAACAATTATCAACAAACTGTTTGTACTTGGTATAAATAGTGCCTTTTAAAATTTTATCTCCTCCATATTCCCAATCGTTAAATAAAGTATGACCAATATGTTTCATGTGCACCCTAATCTGATGCGTCCTGCCAGTTTCTAAAATACAAGATACTAGTGAAACATAATTGTAGCTTTCTAATAACTTATAATGGGTAATGGCGTGTTTGCCTATCTCCCCTTCGGGATAAGCGTCAAACATTTTTCTATTTTGCTTGTGTCTGGCGATGTGCGCTTCAATAGTTCCTTCAGCATCAGCTACATTGCCCCAAACCAAGGCCATGTATTTTCGATCAACTGTGTGATTGAAAAATTGTTTGGCTAAATGTGATGCAGCTTCGGGTGTTTTGGCCAATACAATGAGTCCTGTTGTATTTTTATCAATACGGTGAACCAATCCAAATCGAGGCAATACATCTTCATTTAAACTTGGATTCGTCGAAAGTAAATGATGTGCAACACCATTTAATAAAGTGCCGGTATAGTTGCCAATACCTGGATGAACCACCATGTTGGCAGGTTTGTTGATGACCATGACTGCTTCATCTTCATAAACAATATTCAAATCCATGGCTTCTGGCTTAAGCTCGGTATAGTCTGGATTAATATAACTCATATACACAACCTCATCACCTGGCCTTGTTTTGTAATTGCTTTTGACTACTTTGCCATTCACGGTTAAAAAGCCACCCTCAATTCCATTTTGAATTTTATTACGCGTGATTCCTTCAATATGACTTTGCAGCCATTTGTCAATACGGGTTGGTTCCTGCCCCTTGTCAATATTGAATACGAGTTTTTCGTAAATGGATTCATTTTGTTCCTCACCAACTATTTCTATTTCTTCTGACATGATGCAAAAGTAGGATATTGCGGCTTAGTTTGTAACTTTGTCTTATGCGTCAAAAAGT
>JAURIP010000050.1 GCA_030832695.1 Sediminibacterium sp.
CCGTAATAATCCAATCCTCTTTTTTCTAATTTATTAGGTTCGCCTTTAATGGCATTTTTTAATCTGTCGTAATTCCATTTGGCACGTTGGGGCCATAAATCCTTTCTGGTTACAAAAACCACTATTTGTTTAGCAGTTTTAGCGGCAGATTGTCCAAGGCACAAAGCGGTGTACTTTTCTCTTTCTTCCTTATTCTTGATCCAATAAAATTCCCATAACTGCATATTGCTGCTATTAGGGGATAGAATGGCTCTTTCCAAGCTTCTTTTGATGACCTCATCTGGCACTTCCACCAATGGATCAAATTTTCGATTAGAACGGCGACGATCAATTATTTCTTGAAATTCGTTTGAAAGCATGAATTGCTATTTATTTTAATTAATTTACGGAACCAAATGGTTGTTGTTATTTAACAACTAAATAATCATTCGGTTTGATCCGGGTGCAAATTAAATTAAACTTTATGAAGCTATGTTAAAAAGAATTACAATTTTCTTGCTAATCATCCTTGTCCTGTTGGGGGGATTATCTTTTACACCTCAGTTTTCACACTTAAAAAACTTCGCCATCTGGGGGAAACATACTATCCATGACTATAAAACACATCCTACACGCTTGGTAGCAAGTGGGGGTGCACCTCAATATTGGCCTTTGGATTCAAACTATAATAAAGGAGTCATTCCGGATTCATTAATGGCGGTTATTGATTCAAACGACACACATGCTTTTATTGTCATTCAAAACGGAAAATTATTGTATGAAAAGTATTGGGATGGGTATACATCTAAAACATTAAGTGGGTCTTTTTCGGCTGCGAAAAGTATGATCTCTTTATTAATAGGTATAGCGCTTGACGAAGGGAAAATTAAATCCTTGGACGAGCCTGTCTCAAATTATGTACCTCATTTTAAAAATGAGGGATTGGACAAAGTGCGCATCAAGGATTTATTGACCATGAGTTCGGGCACCAATTATTATGAATTTGATAAAAGTTATTTTAGTTTAAATGCTTCGGCCTACTATGGGGACGATGAGGGCTATTTAATAAGCCAGTTAAAAGCTAAGGAGCCAGCTGGTGTAAATTGGGATTATAGAAGTGCGGATACACAGGTGCTTGGATTTATTGTTGAAAAAGCATTTGGTCAAAATATTTCTGAACTAGTTTCTGAAAGATTCATGAAGCCGATGGGCGCTGAAGCAGATGCTTTGTGGTTATTGGATGGAAACAAAAAACATGAAAAAGCATTTTGTTGTTTTAATGGGGTAGCACATGACTATGCAAGATTTGGTCAGTTGGTATTAAACAATGGGCAATGGAATGGCAAACAAATTGTTTCTGAAAATTATATTAAGGCGGCCACTACACCGGCTTCCTATTTAAAGGATCCTTATGAAAATGGCAATCCTGTTGATTTTTATGGCTATCAATATTGGATGTTTAAAGAGCAAGGGCATGATGTAGTTGCACAAAATGGTTTGTTTGGACAATATGTATTTATTATAAGAGACAAAAATGCGGTCGTGGTTCGACTGGGTGAATCCAAGGTGACAAAACCTATTCATCATCATCAGCCTGAAAATTTTAGTTATGTAGCTGCTGCTTTGGCATTGTTAAAATAAAACAGCATTTTTAAAATAGTTGCGCAATAAAAAAGGGTCCCGATGTATCGGGACCCTTTTTGGTATAAAATTTTCTGCTTTAAGTAAACTAAAACAAATCCATTCCTTTTGCAAAATAAGTTAAGGTGCCAGGAAGTGCTAACCAGAAAAATTCTCTTTTAAAAATGATTAATGCAACCAAAATGATGAACCAAACAGAGAAATAAATCCAAAATTTTTTGGTACTTTTTTGCGCTTCCATACTTATTTTATTTTAATGTGTTATTGTTATGATTTGCAAATATACAAAAATTCTCAAATGAAATTAAATGTCAATTGCAATAGTTGGTTAGTTGCTTACAGTTCTGGGGTGTAGGTATATTTAAGATCTACTTTCCAGCCATCTTTGGTTTGAATCACTTTTAATTTATGCGCAAGTTTTTCAAATGAATTTTCATAATAGATCACTGAATTTGAACTATCAATGGCACTAATCTCGTTGATTTGGATGGAGGCTTGTCTGAGTTGTTGTCTGCCTTCCTTGTCAAGTGTGTAATAGTTTTTAGAGATTTGTTCAAGATGACCTTGGTTCGCGCTATCGGAGATAAGGTAAAATTTTGCTTTCTTAAATTCGCCTTGTAAGCAGCTTTCGATAAAATAACGCCCGCCATCTAACGGGCTGGTAGCGATTTCAAAATCAGGTTGTTGTTGGCAACTCAAAAGGCAAACACTGGCAAAAATTAAGGTGAATAGCTTTTTAATCATATGCAAAGGTAAGCCAATTATGGAAAAATTGAGGGTGGATTAACTTGTTTAATTGGCATCTTGGGGCGTTTATATTAATTTTGAATATAATAAAGAGGGAACCACATGAAAAAAATAATTCTGTTAGCAACTGTATTTTTCGCAGTTCAATCATTTGCTCAGCAAAAGCACCCCTCTTTTATGCAACAAGGCAATATTTACGAAGTCAATATTCGCCAATATACCCCTGAAGGGACATTCAATGCATTTGCAAAGCATATCCCAAGATTAAAAAAAATGGGGGTGCAAACACTCTGGTTAATGCCCATACAGCCAATATCAAATTTTGGTCGCAAAGGGACTTTGGGTTCCTATTATGCTGTTGCGGATTACACAGCAATCAATCCTGAGTTTGGGACCATGAATGATTTTAATAATTTGATTAAACAAGCACATGACTTGGGTATGAAAGTAATTATTGATTATGTGCCTAATCATAGTGGTGCCGATCACCCATGGCTAACTACCCATCCTGATTTTTATGAAAAAGACAGTACAGGTAAACCCACCTTTACCGCTGATTGGTCCGACACACGTGAATTGAATTTTGAGAATAAGGAGATGCAGGACAGTATGATCAATACCATGAAATTTTGGGTAAATAAAACAAAAATTGATGGCTTTAGAGTGGACGTTGCTTGGGGTGTTCCCATCACTTTCTGGACGAAATGTTTGCAAACTTTAAAAGCAATAAGGCCTTTGTTCTTTTTAGCTGAAGCGGATGATGCCCCATTACACAATGCAGGTTTCGATGCTACTTATACATGGCGAGAATATAATGTAATTAAAGAGGTGGCTGCAGGTAAAAAAGATGTTCAATCATTAGATACTATTTTTAATACCATTGATACAAGTTTTATGAAGGGGGCTTGGCGATTATATTTCACGAGTAATCATGACGAGAACTCTTGGAACAAAGCCGACTTTGAAACTATGCCAGGTATTATACATGCACCCTTTGCCGTTTTAGCATTAACGTATCATCGGACAATGCCACTTATTTATAGTGGACAGGAGGAGCCAGTATTAAGAGCACTTCAATTTTTTGAAAAAGACCCTATTCAATTTAGTAAATATGAACGTGCTTCATTTTATACTGCATTATTACAATTAAGAAATACCAACAAAGCATTTCGTGATCAGGCCCAATTTAAAAGGTTAGCTGTCAATAATCCAAAAGTAATCATGGCTTACCAACGTGTATTTGAAAATGATAAAGTAGTGGTCGTTTTAAATTTATCCAATAAGGCCCAGGTGGGTGATTTAGCATTAAATGGACAAGCAAGTAATTATAAAGAACTTTTTTCGGGTAAAATCTTTAACAATATTAAACATATCGAATTACCAGCATGGGGCTACCAGGTTTTTGTAAAAATGAATGAAGCAATTAATAGATAAAATAAACTTATGACTAAAAAAGAATTGGTTGAACAAATAAAATTAAAAAATTCTTATTTATGTGTTGGGTTAGATACAGATATTGAAAAATTACCATCAGGGTTACCTAAAAATGAAAAGGGGATGATTGCTTTTAATAAAGCTATTATTGATGCAACTGCCCCTTATTGTGTTGGGTATAAAATTAATACAGCGTTTTATGAATCCCAAGGGGTGAAGGGTTGGGAAGCCATGGAGGAAAGCTTGGCGCATATTCCAAAAACGCATTTCACAATTGCAGATGCCAAAAGAGGAGATATAGGAAACACTTCAGCGCAATATGCAAAAACATTTTTTGAAGTTTTACCTTTTGATGCAATTACTGTAGCCCCTTATATGGGAAGGGATAGTGTGGATCCTTTTTTAGCCTATACCAATAAGTTTACGATTGTTTTGGGGTTAACCTCAAACGAGGGGAGTCAAAATTTTCAACAGCAAAAATTAGCCAATGGGCAATTTTTATATGAATCCGTTTTGGAACAAGTGTCCAGCTGGGGCACTCCTGAGCAAATGATGTTTGTGGTTGGAGCGACAAAGGCCACTGATTTAGAAACCATCAGAAAAATAATTCCAAATCATTTTTTACTCGTGCCAGGTGTTGGCGCGCAAGGAGGTAGTTTGGCCGAGGTGACAAAATTTGGGATCAATGATTCGGTGGGTTTATTGGTGAATGCAAGTAGAGCAGTAATTTTTGCAAGTAATGGAAATGATTTTGCAGAAAAAGCAGCGATTGCCGCTCATCAATATGCCAACGAAATGAAAACCTTATTAACTACTTCCTAAGTAGTTTAAATTAACTTTACAAAATAGAATCACTTAGTAAATTATTTATCATGGCAGTTCGCGCAGATTTATTTGAATCACCTGATTATTTCCAATTAGATGAGTTGTTAAATGAAGAACAACGCATGGTCAGAAAAGCTGTTCGTGATTATGTCAAAAAAGAAATTTCACCCATCATTGAGGACTACGCACAACGCGCTGAGTTTCCTATGCATATTATAAAACAGCTAGGCGCTCTGGGCTGCTTTGGGCCGACCATTCCAACAGAATATGGTGGTGGTGGATTGGATTATATTAGTTATGGTTTAATGATGCAAGAATTGGAAAGGGGAGACAGTGGAGTGCGAAGTGCTGCAAGTGTGCAAGGTTCCTTAGTGATGCATCCGATTTATGCTTTTGGGGATGACGCGCAAAAGAAAAAATATTTACCAAAGTTGGCGACCGGTGAATGGGTAGGATGTTTTGGATTAACAGAGCCTGATTATGGGTCTGATCCATTAAGCATGATTACCAATATTAAAGAAGATGGGGGTCATGTGATTTTGAATGGTGCAAAAATGTGGATTAGTAATGCGCCTATTGCAGACATTGCAGTGGTATGGGCAAAAAATGAAGCAGGTGAAATAGTGGGATTGATTGTTGAGCGAGGAATGGAAGGATTTACAACGCCCACCATTCATGATAAATGGAGTTTGCGTGCGAGTGCAACTGGCGAATTGGTTTTTGATCATGTACGTGTTCCAAAACAAAATATACTACCTAATATCAAAGGATTAAAAGGGCCATTAAGTTGTTTAAGTAAAGCCCGTTACGGGATTGCTTGGGGTGCATTAGGGGCCGCAATGGATTGTTATTTTACCGCACTTAAATATAGTCAGGAACGTTTTCAATTTGGCAAGCCCATTGGTGCTTTTCAGTTACAGCAAAAAAAATTAGTGGAGATGATTACTGAAATCACTAAGGCCCAACTCATGGTATGGCGTATTGGTGTATTAATGAATGAAGATCGGGCAACCCCTCAGCAAATTAGTATGGCCAAGCGAAACAGTTGCGAGATGGCAGTGAATATTGTACGAGATGCAAGGCAGATTTTAGGTGGGATGGGGATTACTGGCGAATTTTCAATCATGCGACATATGATGAATTTAGAAAGTGTGATTACTTATGAGGGCACACATGATATTCATTTGTTAATTACTGGAATGGACATAACAGGGTTTAATGCTTTTAAATAATTTATAAAAAATAAAGATGGCGGCAGAGAAGATCTTTTTAATTGGGTTGATGGGTTCTGGGAAATCGTATTGGTCTAAAAAAATGTCCAAATGGATAAAGTCAGCAGGGTATGATTTGGATGCATTGATTGAAATGAATGAGGAAAAAACAATCGCAGAAATATTTGCAGAAGATGGGGAGGAAAGCTTTAGAAAAACGGAAACAAAACTATTAAAGTGGTTCAAGGAAAAGAAAAAATATGTATTAGCCACTGGTGGCGGTACTCCTTGCTTTAATGAAAATATACAATGGATGAAAAAGGAAGGAATCGTTATTTGGTTGGATGAATCTGTGGAAGTTTTGGTACAACGATTAATTAAGGAAAAAGAACATCGCCCATTGATTGCAAAATTAAAT
Organism: Sediminibacterium sp.; assembly: GCA_030832695.1. The sequence goes on from JAURIP010000050.1 coordinate 6,256, forward strand.
GAACAACAATTGGCTACTTTTTTAGAAGAACAATTAACCAATCGTTTTTCGTTTTATCAACAAGCCAATTATCGCGTCAGCTCAGACCAAATCACAGAATCAGAATTGAAAAAAATAATCGTAAAACATGTATCGTAAAATATTGATTTTTGGATTAGCTTTCGCAGCTTTGTCTGTTTTACTAGGGGCATTTGGCGCCCATGCTTTAAAATCGATGGTGAGCGGTGAAAAATTACAAATATTTGAAACAGGGGTAAGGTATCAATTCATGCATGCGATGGCATTGATTACTTTAGCCATTTATTGCAACCAACGCAACCTTAGCGTTAAGGAGCAAAAAAGGATAGCGTGGGCTGCTCATTTTTTTATAGCGGGTACTTTATTGTTTAGCGGGTCCTTGTACATTTTGACTTTGATTGCTACTACAGATCATCCATTAATTCCTTTTATTGGCCCGATCACACCATTAGGCGGTTTGTGTTTTATGCTAGGGTGGTTTCTTTGGTTGAGGGTGGTTTTTCTTAATAAAGTGGATAAGTAGGCACTACTATTTCCAATTTTACACATTTTTTCAAATTCCTTTTTCGTCCTATACAGATAACTTATATTTGTTATCATGGCAAATACGCTTAAAAGCAAAAAAGAACCCAACGTCAATTCTCCTATCTTAAATCCAGATAAGGAGGCCTCCGTTTCAGTTACAGAAGTAGTAAAGGATGAACGAACTTCAAAAATAGCTGGCGCCATTTGTTTGCTCATTGCCCTGTTTCTATTTGTCGCATTTACTTCCTATTTATTTACTTGGCAGGAGGACCAGGATATGGTGCAGTTATGGCGAACTAAGTTATTTTCAACAAACGATGTTAAGGTAAATAATTTATTAGGTTACCTGGGTGCATTTATAGCTTATCAAATCATGTTTAATGGATTTGGTGTAGCTGCCTATTTATTTTGTACTTTCTTTTTTGTGCTTGGGGTGAATTTGTTTTTTACAAAACCCATTTTTAGTATATGGCGTAATGTGCGCTATGTAATTATTGGCTTATTAGTTTTAAGCACTTGTTTTGCATTTGTGTCTGCACAAGCTGCATTTTCTTGGGGCGGTGCATTGGGAGAATATAGTAGTAGTTGGTTAATTAAGTGGGTGGGTAGTTTTGGTACAGGCGCTATATTATTCGTTGCTGGATTTAGTTATTTTATATGGCGTTTTAATCCAATCTTCCATCTGCCTAACTTTAGTTCTTTACTCCCTAAGAAAAAGGAGGAAGCATTTATAAGTGAGGACAACGAAGAAGCGGTTAAACAAGAATGGGATTTAAATCAAGCTGCAAACCTGCAAAATGCGGGTGGCAATAAGCTTAAGGAAAATAGAGATGCGGAGGGTAATTTGATACCTACAGATATTGCGGATGGGGGAAAGCTTTTCATTGATGAGTTGTCCTTAGAAGAAGAAACAAATACAAACATCGCTGAATTGGAACCCACCTTAATTGAAGAGGAAGAAATTTCCGAAGTGGCGCCCATCGTTGAAGTGGTACCCTCGAAAAAGAATATTCAGGATTTTGATGGGGAATTATTGGAGGATTTGGATTTAGAAATAAAAGAAGGTGCAGAAGAAGCAGTCATTCCTGCAGCGGCTATAGGGAGTTTAGCGACCAAATATGATGCAACCCTTGATTTAAAAAATTACAAGTATCCTTCTATTAATTTATTAGAGACGCATGGCAGTGAAAAAATTGTACAGGACCCCGAGGAATTGGAAACGCACAAAAATCAAATCATTGCGACCTTAAAAAATTACGATATTTCAATACAACGTATTGCTGCTACCGTAGGACCTACGGTGACTTTATATGAAATTGTGCCTGCGCCAGGTGTACGTATCAGCCGTATTAAAAACTTAGAGGATGATATTGCTTTAAGTTTAGCCGCATTAGGGATACGTATTATTGCACCAATCCCTGGAAAAGGGACCATTGGTATTGAAGTACCCAATATTCGTAAGTCCGTGGTGAGTATGAAAACATTATTGGCGAGTGAAAAATTTCAAACGAGTCAATACTCACTTCCAATAGCTATTGGTAAAAAAATTGACAACGAAAACTTCATTGTGGATTTGGCAAGCATGCCGCATTTGTTAATGGCTGGAGCCACAGGTCAAGGTAAGTCAGTGGGTTTAAATGCAATTTTAGTTTCCTTATTATATAAAAAGCATCCATCGCAATTAAAGTTTGTGTTGGTGGATCCTAAAAAAGTGGAGTTGAGTTTGTACCGCGTCATTGAAAAACATTTCTTAGCAAAATTACCAGGGGAGGAAGATGCAATCATTACTGATACCAAAAAAGTAATCAGCACTTTAAATGCATTGTGTATTGAAATGGATAATCGCTATGATTTATTAAAGGAAGCAGGTTGTAGAAACATCAAAGAGTATAACGAGAAATTTACTGCAAGAAAATTAAATCCTGAAAAAGGACATCAATATTTGCCCTTCATAGTTTTAGTCGTGGATGAGTTTGCTGATTTAATTATGACTGCTGGTAAGGAAGTAGAAATGCCCATTGCACGTTTAGCACAGTTGGCGCGCGCGGTGGGAATACATTTAATTATAGCAACACAACGCCCGTCGGTAAATATTATTACAGGAACGATTAAAGCGAATTTCCCAGCGCGTATTGCATTTAAGGTATCTAGTAAAATTGATA
>JAURIP010000030.1 GCA_030832695.1 Sediminibacterium sp.
AAAAAATGGAACTGCTGCCAATAGAAACTGGAAAGAGATGTTAATTGAATGGCGTGTCGTTAGGCAATCTACCAATTTACTATTCGCCTCATTTACAGAGGAACAAATGAAAGCAATGGGAACCGCAAGTGGTCATCCTATTTCAGTTAATGCATTAGGATTTATCATTTTTGGCCATGCACTTCATCATTTACATGTGCTAAAAGAGCGCTATGACATCTAATTTATATTAGTACTAATAAACAAAAACCCCGTTCCGATTTCTCGGACGGGGTTTTTTATAAAGCCAATGCTTAAATTATTTAGTTCCGTAAATATGGATCGCTAATTGTACTTCTGTATCCACCATACCTACACCATAGTTAATTCCAAAAATAGTTCTATCAAAAGGTAAGAAAGCTTCTGCAAAAAAACCTTTGTCATCTGCATTTCTAATGATCGCAGTAAAGGTAACTGGTGCTTTAATTCCTTTTAAGTTTAAATCACCTTTAATGGTTGCTCTATCTGCTTTGATATAATCTACTTTAGTAATCGTAAAAGTAGCTTCGCCAAATTTTGCAATGTCAAAAAAGTCGCCAGAAGATAAGTGACCTTGTAATTTTTCACCACCACGTTCGTCAGTTACTTTTAAACCAGCAACATCAATTACAAAACTGCCACCCACTAATTTTCCACCATCAACTTGAACTGAACCTGATTTAACTGGGAAATAGCCAGTATGGTAATCGCTTTTTTTAGAACCAACCCAATCTACTTTACTTTTTTGAGCAGTTACTGTAAATGTAACTCCTGCGTTAGATTTGTCTTTTTTTGTAAAAGCAACTAAGGATAATGAAGTTGCAACCATGACAACTGCGAAAATGATTTTTTTCATATTTATTTTATTTTTTTGATTATTGAGCTAACTAAAATACGAAAAATAATCTCGATTTCAATAGCCCCTGTTGTTATATAATTTTTAATTATAATTAAAAGGTAAATATATAAATCAATGTTTAAACAACAAAATATATTTTTAGGATAATTCTATGCCTATAATCTAGTATCTTCGCCAAAATTTAGATTTTATGAATTTGCATGAATATCAAGCAAAAGAGTTACTTAAAAAGTATAATGTTCCAGTCCAAGAAGGAATCGCAGCAGAAACAGTGGACGCTGCAATTACTGCTTACCACAAAATAGCAGGTGAAACCAATAATAAATTCGCCGTAGTTAAAGCACAAATACATGCGGGTGGCCGTGGTAAAGGTAAAATAGTAGGCACTGAGCAAAGAGGTGTCGCCGTTGGTAAATCAGCAGCAGATATTGAAACCTTTGCGAAAAACATTTTAGGTGGTACATTAGTGACCATCCAAACTGGCCCAGCAGGTAAATTAGTTTCAAAAATACTAGTTGCACAGGACGTTTATTATGAAGGTCCTCAGCCTACCAAAGAATTTTATTTGTCTATTTTATTAGATCGTTCCAAAGGAATGAATGTAATCATGTATAGCACTGAAGGTGGAATGGATATTGAGGAAGTTGCACATAATACCCCTGAAAAAATATTTAAAGAGTGGATACACCCTGGTGGTGCATTGCAAGGTTTCCAAGCGCGTAAAATTGCATTCAATTTGGGACTAAGTGGTGATGCTTTTAAGAGTTGTGTAAAATTCGTAACCAATTTATACAATGCCTATGTTGGTTTAGATTGTGGCATGCTTGAGATTAATCCATTATTCAAAACCAGCGATGACAAAATGATCGCAGTAGATTGCAAAATGAATATTGATGATAATGCTTTAATGCGTCATCCTGATTTATTAGCAATGAGAGATGTTAGCGAAGAAGATCCTACCGAAGTGGAAGCAGGTGAATACAATTTAAACTTTGTCAAATTAGATGGCAATGTAGGTTGTATGGTGAATGGTGCAGGTCTTGCCATGGCAACTATGGATATGATTAAGTTAAGTGGTGGTGAGCCAGCGAACTTTTTAGACGTTGGCGGTACTGCAAATGCGCAAACAGTTGAAGCTGGATTTAGAATTATTTTGAAAGACCCTAATGTAAAAGCTATTTTAATTAACATCTTTGGCGGTATTGTTCGTTGCGATCGTGTTGCTTCAGGTGTCATTGAAGCTTTCAATAAATTAGGTGATATTAATATCCCAATCATTGTGCGTTTACAAGGCACGAATGCAGTGGAAGCAAAAAAATTAATTGACGAAAGTGGATTGAAAGTTCAGTCTGCTATTCAGTTGAGCGAAGCAGCTGCTTTAGTTAAGCAAGCCGTTGCTTAGTTTTAAGTAGCATTTTTATAAAATATAAAATGCTACTTAAAACTCTCTTATGATTTTTAAAATACCCCCGATTCATCGGGGGTATTTTGTTTTAATTCCTCAGCCCATTTTTCAAGAAAATACTACGCCCCACTCACTAGCTTTACTTCAGTTAATGCGCTAAAGGAGTATACTTGACCGGTGGCTACCTCCACGCACTCAATACGTATGCGGCGCTTTTTGCCGCGCCTAAATATTTTTCCATTTAAGGATTCAAATAAAATGCCCTCTGCAATATGTGCAACAAGTGTCACCCCTGCTTTCTTTATTTCGTTATACTTCCTCAAAACCAATAAAAGTTTGGTTTCCCCATTGGCTGTGGCTGCAGGATTTAATAAAGTTTTACTTAACGCCTTTTTGATGTCATCTGGAAATAAACCTTGTTGTATAAATTGCGAAAGTAAATGTCCGTATATATTTTTCCATTCTTTGCCATGTGCATCCACCCTATTTCTATATTGTTCATAACATAATAGGTGCGCTAATTCATGAAGCAAGGTGATTAAAAACTCATACTTATTTAAATTTCCATTGACTGAAATTTTATGATTGGCCCCTTGGAATGCATGGCGATAATCACCTAAAACAGACTTCCTGGCCTTGGTAACTGTTAAATGAACTTTGTATTGATTGATTAAGGCAACCACAGGATCAAACGCACCATCAGGCAAGTAGGCATTCAGCGCGTTTAGTGGATGTTCAACTTTTGCCAAGAAAAAAAATTTAATGCGATTGAAAAACTAATTCTTTTTTGTTGCCCAACGTATTTCAAGCCAAGCATACAAAAGATAAATACCCATACAAACCAATAAGGTAGGTATGCCCACCTTTGTTTGTTGCGTTTTGGCATATATTAAAGCAGCGATTGCGAATACCCCCATTTTCATAAGCGTACCTAACATTACAGAACGAATCATTGCATTCGGGTTATTCTTATCCATTTTTAAAATGCGTATATAACTTAAAAATGCTGTAAAAATCAACATCGTATTGACCACAATAATAAAGTAGTAATTAAAATAAGGCATACTTTCCATGAATAAAAAACATAAGGTATTTACGAGTGCAAAAAGTCCAAGTATGGGCGTCATTTTTTTTATAAACATGGGTATTATTTTGTTTCTTTTATGATTTTGTATAAGGTGAAAAGAATGAATGCAAATGGCAAAATCCAAATCAACATTGGCTTGAAACCCCAATAAGCATCGCCTTTTTTACCAATATACAATAACAACAATAAACCACCAATCAGTTGTGATCCTAAACCAGCATAATTAGCCCAAACGGTTACTGGCTTATTTTTTTTATTATTGTTTGTATTAAAATTCACAACAAAATTTAATCATTTGAAGGTAAACTTTCGGGTAATTTCAACGGAATCGTATCCAATTGCTTTGGATTACCTTCTGAAAGCACTTTTTTTATCCCTTCTAAATATTGTTCCTTATAGTGTAAGGTTTGCTCCAATGAATCCGTCCTTATTTTTAATAACTGAAGTGCAGTTTGACTTTCTTTGGTACCATATCCTGGGATATAATACTTAAGTGGGGTAAAAGCAATTAACGCAATGGTTAAGCCTACCAATAATATGAAACTCACACTAAAACCAATATAAACAGAAGTTCTAGACAGTCTGAATGCGACCACCTCGTCATAAGTATCATCGTTCATAATCACCAAACGATAGGTATTACTGGTGCGTTTAAAAGTGTTGTTATCGTCTAAAATTGCCATATTAAAAGTTGCAACCTAAAGATACAAAATAAACAGAATTAATTGTATTTTTAGTCGATATTCATCCTACCATGAAATTGTTGCAGCTCCCATTAAAATACCGGCTTTATCAACTCCTACTAATGGGCTGTATTTTTGTACTAAATAATGGTGTTTTTGCGCAGGACTCCACTAAATCAATACTAGATATCAACAATTCCAAGTTGATTAAAAAAGTAAACAGCGTACTAGACAGCAATCAAAAAAAAATAAATAATTTTTTATTTAAAAAGATTGACAATGTCAAAGCAAAATTAGATAGCACAACTCGCAAGTTTATTCCCTATGAAGAAGAGCGACCACTCCCCTATGAAATTCTTACAAAGAAAAAATATACACTCGGTCGCCGTGCTTATCAAAATACTGTTTCAAAATTCAATTACATATTTCACGCAAATGAGGAGTTGAATGAAATTATTAAAGATGCTCGCGCCTATTTACAGGAAGATTATACCAACCTAATCCCATTTTACGATTACGACTTAGCCAATACTTCTAAAAAAGACATTGATTCAATCATATATAGGTGTAATGCCAATGTAGTTTTACATGACTTAAGAAGTAACTGGGTAGACGACGCCTATTTATTATTAGCCAAAGCCTACTTATTTCATAAAAATTTTGATACTGCAGGAAGTTTACTCCAATACATCAACTATGCATTTGACAACAAGGAAGCTGGGATGGATATTCCCATTGGAAGTAACTTAAGAAATACAAAAGGCCAATTTAGTATCGCCACAAAAGAAGATAATAAATTTTATGAAAATAGGAATATCAGAAATGAGAGTATGCTATGGCAGGCCAGAAATTATTTTGAAATAAATTCACTAAACGAAGGATTAAGCTTATTACAGTTATTGAAAACAGATGCTTTTTTTCCTAAACGATTACACCCATTTTTATTTGAACAACTGGCCTATGGCTATTATCAAAGTGAAATGTATGATAGTGCCGCTAATTATTTAATAAAAGGGCTGAGCAATGCACCTGATAAGTTTTCCAAAACAAGATGGTATTATCTTATTGCCCAATTATGGGAAAAATCGGATAATCTAACCAATGCTTATACTTGGTATAAAAAAGCACACAGTGATGCATTAAACCCATTAATTAGTGTGTATGCAAAAATTAATTTAATTAAAATTGATTTTAAGCAAACAAAAACACCCTGGCTGGAATTAGCCAATTCATTACAACAAATGTCAAGAAGGGAAAAATACAAACCATATACTGACATTTTATATTTTGAAATGGCAAAATTAGCAATTGAAAATAAAGACATCAGCAGGGCAAATGAATGGTTATTGGTTGCCATCAAAAAGAATGAAAATGGCTTAACGCAAAAACAAAAAGCCTTTGAATTATTGGCAGACATTAATTACAAATCAAGTGATTATGCTATGGCTACTTTGGCGTATGATAGTTTGACTTTAATATTAAAAACAAACCCAGATTTTGAAAAAATAGCATTGCGTAAAAAATGGTTGCCAATCATTCTAACGAACGACATTGTCATTCAGCAACAAGACACACTTCAATATATATACAACCTAGCAGAAAATTTACAAGAGGATTATATAAAAAAATGGGAATTAAATGAAAAAAATAAAACCGACAAATTAAGTAGTCTGTTTATAGATGAAGACAGAAAAGCGGAACTAGCAAATGAGGCGTTAAACAGCATGGGAAACAATAATAATTTTAGGAATAACGGTTTCGGAAATAATTACGGTAATAATAATACAGGTTATAACTTAAATAATGCTGCAATAGGGAATAGTGGCATTAATGATTTTTATTTTGAAAATAAAAACACCGTTGAAATTGGGAAACAAAACTTTGCGCAAAAATGGGGTAACAGACCAAATGTTGATCAATGGCGAAGAAAAACAAGCAGCGCAATTATTTACAAAACAAATAATTCAACGGATGCTCCGCAATCAAGGTATGCAAACGATAGTACTAGTAAAGATACTGCGCGTATTTCCGCCATGGGAATGACCAAGGAAAAAACCACCTCAGTCCAACTAATAATAAGCAAAGAAGATCTAATTAAATCAACGGTAGAATTAAATAAAAGCAGCTTTCAAAATGCACAAACATTTTTATTCCAACTGAATGATTTTGAAAAGGCCCTACCCTTATACCAAAAAGTAATTAATTTAAATATGGATGATGTAATTACTGAAAGAAGTTTACTCGATTTAGCAAGTGAATATATTCACCAAGGGAATCGCGCCACTTCAGACAGCCTTATTGCAATAGTAGAAGCAAAATTTCCAAAAGGCGTTTATACATCAAAGAAGACTGCTGTCGAAAATAAAAAGTCGCAAGAAAAACAAGTAGAGGCCGATTACAAAGAAGCCTATTTTTTAGCACAGATTGGAAATTGGGCTACTTTATCAAATAAAGCAAGCCAACTGGACCTAAAACTTAAACAAACGAAGTGGTTAGCACCCTATCAATTTTTAAAGGTTAAAATGTATGCGCAACAAAGAATGGACAGTTTAGCATTTGTGTTATTAGATTCCATTATATACATGCACCAAAATGAAAGTATCCGAGATCGCGCAAAAAGTATTATTGAAGAACTTAAAAAAAGGAAAGAGACTGAGTTGTATTTATCTAAATTGAATGCAGACAGCTTGAAAACAATAGCTACTACTAAAAACCCAATTGTAGAAAATATAAAACAAGGCTCCGAAAATAAAACGCTTGCCATAAGCCCTAAAACGGATTCCGCCAATAAATTTGCCATGGATGCTGGATTGTTTTTTACCAAGGACACATTAGAGCCGCATTATTTAGCCCTACTTACTAATAATATAAAGGAGATTTTGGTGAAGGAAATGGTCACCGCCCTTGGCTACCTGAATAAAGAGGATTTCAAAAAACAAAATTTAGATGTAACTTACCTTGAATTTGAACCTAATGTTTTTGTTGTTTGGATTGGACCTTTTGAAAACTTAAATAGCAGCAATGCCTATTTAAATAAAATAAAAGGACGACTAAGTACTGAAATTATTTCCTTTGTTCAAAACAAACAATATGAATTATACATTTTAGGGAAGTCCAATATTTTGCAAATTAAAAATAGTACTGATCTAAAAATGTATAAAAGCTTTATGAACAATAATATTTATAAACAATAAAGGATTATAAGTGAAACCAATTAATCATCCAACAGAAAAAAAATCTAAAAATTGGGTACGCCTATTTTGGAAATATTACTTTATAACCGCAGGTGTCATTTTAATGTTTTTATTACTGCTTAATTTTGGTTGGATTGGAGGCATGCCCGATTTGGATGATATTGAAAACCCCACTGCATCACTTGCAAGCCAAGTGTATGCGCAGGATGGCACACCCATGGGCAAATACTATTTAGAGGATCGCATCAGTGTAAAGTATCGTGATATTAGTCCCTATTTAATACAAGCTTTAGTAGCCACAGAGGATAAACGATTTTATGACCACTATGGCATTGACGGGGAAGGTTTAGTTCGTGCCGTAGCCTTTTTAGGAAGCAAAGGCGGCGCATCTACCATTAGTATGCAAACTGCTAAAAATTTATTTACCAATAACTGGGGTACTAAAAATAAATTATTACGTGTCATTCAAAAAATTAAGGAAAGCATCATTGCCATTAAACTAGAACGAAACTTTACCAAGCAAGAAATTTTAACCTTATACTTAAATACCGTTCCATTTAGTGATAATTTATTTGGTGTGAGTAATGCATCTAGGACTTTTTTCCAAAAGGAACCAGACCGTTTAAGCGTTGAAGAAGCTGCATTGTTAATTGGAATGATTAATGCGCCTACCAAATACAACCCTAATCGCAACCCAAAACTAGCATTGGAAAGACGTAATTTGGTCATTAATCGTATGGCGGAACAAAAATATATTAGTGATGACCAAGCAACTCAGTACAAAGAATTACCCATCGTAACGAACTATCGAAAATTAGATGAGAATAATGGATTAGGCCCTTATTTTAGAATGACCCTTGGCGAATACATGAAAAAATGGTGTAAGGAACATAAGAAAAATAATGGTGACGCTTATAACTTATATCGTGATGGATTAAAAATTTACACTACGATCAATCCACGTATGCAATTGTACGCAGAAGAAGCAGTTGCAAGACATATGGCTTATTTACAACGCGAGTTCAATAAACAGAGTAATATTAAAACTGGAAGTGTTTGGAAGGACTTTAGCGCGCAATTAGAATTAGCAATTAAGCAAACGGATCGTTGGAGAAATGCAAAGAAAGAGGATTTGGAAGATGCGGAAATTAGAAAAACTTTTGACGAATCCGTGAATATGCGCGTTTTTGCTTGGAACAAAAACCGTTTTATTGATACCATAATGACGCCATTGGATTCCTTAAAATACCATAAGCAAATTTTGCAAACGGGTTTTTTAGCGGTAGACCCTTTTACGGGTGAAGTGAAAGCATGGGTAGGTGGTGTTGATTTTAAAACATTCAAATATGACCACGTAAACATTAATACAAGACGCCAAGTGGGATCTACTATTAAACCATTATTGTATTCTTTGGCCATTGAAAAATCAGGATTTACGCCATTCACTATTGTACAGGACCAACAACAAAACTTTGAAGGCTATGGCATGGTACCTAATACTACAAGAACATGCACTGGATTAGCCATGCCAATGGCACAAGCACTAGCTGAATCTCGCAACTGCGCATCGGCCTATATCATGAAACAAATTGATGGTAATGGAAATGAAGCAGCCAAACAATTTGTTGAATACTTGAAAAAATGTAATGTGCAAGCGGATATTCCAGCCTATCCTTCTTTAGCCTTAGGTGCGGTTGAAATTTCACTATATGAAATGGTACAAGCTTACACCATGTTCCCTGGCGGTGGCTATAATGCGCAACCTCTATTTATCAATCGTATTGAAGATAAAAACGGAAATGTACTTGAAAGCTTTTCTCCGCAAAGAAGAAAAGTTATTAATGAAACAACTGCTTATTCAGTAGTGAGTATGATGCAAGGGGTAATTTCAAAAGGTACGGGCCGTAGTTTATATTCTTATGACATCAAAGCGCAATCTATTGCAGGAAAAACAGGGACCACTAATGACAATAGTGATTTATGGTTTATGGGCTATACACCACAAATATTAGCGGGTGCATGGGTGGGATGTGATGATAGATACATACGTTTTACGGACAACTATTTTGGGCAAGGGGCACATGCATCCTTACCTATTTGGGCTTATTTTATGAACAAAGTAACCTCCGATCCAGCATGCAATCTTGATCCCAACGCTAACTTTGATCGTCCTTCAAATATGGCTGGCGATTTTAATATTGACTTTGTAAACGCAGATAGTACCGAACTTGATACGGAACTGCCCACTTTAATAAATGATGAAGAAATTAAAGGAGAATCGGATTATGAAATTCCAGCAGCTGAAAATACTACAGTTGAAAAATCGGCCACTATTAATACGAACACTACAGCAACACAACCAATAAAGAGTAACCCTCCTTCAAAAAAAGAGACCACTAATAAGGAAGGGCAAAAACCAAAGGCAATTTTCCCAGTAAAGAAAAAGAATTAAACTATCTATTTTTCAAATTATACATCAAAGAAAAATGATGGTACATATTTTTTTGAAAAAATGCATTACCATATTGAAGTTCTAGCCTTTGCAATTGCAAAGCAAGCCCTGAACTAAATCCATTGAATGCATTTTGTTGTCCTTGTATGTTTAAATCAAATCGGCGCATAAAATTATAGCCCAGATTTATGGATACTTGTTCTCCAATAAAAACTTCACTTGCTAAAATTAAATGATTAAATAAATTTTGAAGTGACCCTGGATTGGTATAGCCTTGTTGTACATTAAAGCTGGTATCATTATATGCCAAATTCCATAATGATAATTTTTCAGCAGTCAATGAAAATTGAAATGGCGCATTTTGTAGTTTTTTTGTGTACCCCACAATTAAATTAAAAGGAAATTCCTCTTTTGTACCATAGGTTTTCAATTGCGCACCTAAATTTTTAATTAAGACACTCACTTGCGATAAGGCGCTAGTGGGTTGGTATCTCAACCCAATATCCATTGCTATTCCATTAGATTTGTATAAGCCATAGTTGGATTGTATAAATTTAAATGTAGCTCCAATATGTGTATTGTTTATATAACTAGTAGCAGCGGACACCTGCAAGCTATAATCATTGGGACGAAAATTACCTAATTGATTGCCTGCGATATCGGTCATAGCAACAGATCCATAATCCATAAAATGTACACCCCCTCCAAGCACTAATTTTTTATTTCCAAGATATTTTGCGCCACTAAAATCATACTGTTTAATATCAGCTAAATAAGGCTTAACACTTAAATGCAACCAGCTATCCATCGTGGGCGTGAGCAGTGCGGGATTATACATTGCCAATCCAAGATCAGGTTGAATATGACTTATATTAATCCCTCCCAAAGCGGATGCCTTTGCGGAATGTGGCAGGTTTAAAAAATTATAAACTGCATTTGACTCTTTACCGCCAATATTTCCAATGGTGGTTTGCGCCATAATCATTGGAACACAAAAAAATAAAGCTAAAATAAAAACCCCTAGCTTTTGTATTTTTTTGATTAATGTCATCATGCTACAAAGCTAGGGGTTGAATTGCTTATAATCAACTTAAACTAACGCTAAGTCGAGTACCTGCTGCATATTTTTTACATAATGAAATTGCACTCCTTTTATAAATGCTTTATCTATCTCATTGACATC
>JAURIP010000016.1 GCA_030832695.1 Sediminibacterium sp.
CGATCATTTCCAAGAAAAGTTCCGATAAATTTATTTCTTCTTTTAATTCATCCAACATGCGTGCAAGTTACGAAAAATTATAAAGGATATATTATATTTATGCTATGATATTACCAATTCTTACCATTGCTCCATCCCTTAATCGAGGCCGTGGCGTTTTTGCAACGGAGGCTATCCAAATGAATACGACCATTGAAATAGCTCCTGTCATTGTATTAACAAAGGAGCATCGTGCACTCGTTGAGCAAACCCTTTTATATGACTATATTTTTGAATGGGGCGAGGATCTTAAATTAGCAGCACTGGCCTTGGGTTATGTATCCATATATAACCATACGGTGCACCCTAATTGTGTGTATGAAATGGATTATGAAAATGAAACAATTTCAATCATAACGATAAAAGATATTGAAGTAGGGGATGAGCTTTTTATAAATTATAATGCGGAAATTGACCAGGAATCTCCCGTATGGTTTGAGCAGCATTAAAATAAAGTAAGCTATAAATATGTTGGATTGCTTGCCTATTAGGCAAGTGTATTTTGTATACCTATTGTCATATAAGGGTGCGTTAGCGTGGAACAATTTCTAAAATTTGCCTAAAATCCTCATTTTACACTAGTTTTTGTTGGCTTATAATAAAATCGGTTGTATTTTTGCTTTATGAACAGCAACAACCATACACATCATCATTTTCAAACCAATAGGTAAGCTAAGGGTGTAGGTATGTTTTACAATATTTATACAAAGGGCTTACTCACGGGTAGGCCCTTTTTTAATGACTATAACTTAAAAAAATGACGCGTTTAAAATTAGCGATTCAAAAATCGGGACGATTACATGAAGATTCCATTAAACTTTTAAAGGAGTGTGGTATCGATATTGAAAATGGGGTAAATAAATTAAAAGCAGTAGCCACTAATTTCCCATTGGAGTTGTTTTTTTTAAGAGACGACGATATTCCGCAATATGTGGAAGATGGGGTAGCTGATATTGGTTTTGTAGGAGAGAATGTGGTGTATGAAAAGTGTAAAAAAGTAGAAGTGGCTTATGCTTTAGGCTTTGGTAAATGCAGATTGAGTTTTGCAGTTAATAAAAACGAAACATTTACCGGCGCTACTTATTTATCTGGTAAAAAAATCGCAACTAGTTATCCTATATTGGTTCAGAAGTATTTGAATGAAAATAAGATACAAGCGGAGATTCATGAAATTAGTGGTAGTGTTGAAATAGCACCTGGTATTGGCTTGGCAGATGTTATTTGTGATTTAGTAAGCAGTGGGTCTACTTTATTTATGAATGGATTAAAGGAAGCAGATACTATTCTAGATTCACAGGCCGTATTGATTAAGCGCCCTGCATTAAATGCAGAAGCAACTGCGATATTGGAAAGATTGATGTTCCGAATTGAATCTGTTAAAAAGGCAAAAAAAAATAAATATGTTTTACTAAATGCGCCTAATGCAAATTTGGAAAAAATAATTTCATTATTGCCAGGCATGAAAAGTCCTACGGTGGTTGCACTAGCAACACCGGGTTGGAGTAGTGTGCATAGTGTTATTGCAGAAAGTGATTTTTGGGAAATAATTGAAAAGTTAAAAATGGCAGGTGCAGAAGGAATTCTTGTGGTGCCGATTGAAAAAATGATTTTATGATGATGAAAGTAATCAATGAACCTAGTACAAATGAATGGGCGTCCATTATAGAACGACCTATAATTGATGCTGCTCAGTTGAATGACAAAGTGAATGCAATTATTAATGAAGTTGTAGTGGACGGTGACGCCGCGCTAAAAAAATTCACCTTGCAATTTGATCGTGTTTCGATCAATGAATTTAAAGTGACTGCTGAAAAAATTGCTGCTGCTGAAAATTTAATATCAGCAGGGTTGAAAACGGCTATACAATTAGCAAAAGTGAATATTGAAGTTTTTCACAATAGTCAAATACAGCAAGTGGAACGTATTGAAACCATGCCAGGTGTTTGGTGTTGGAGAAAATCAGTGGGTATTGAAAAAGTGGGTATTTATATTCCAGGAGGATCTGCACCCTTATTTTCAACAGTGTTGATGTTGGGGGTGCCCGCAAAAATGGCGGGTTGTAAGGAAATTATTTTATGTACACCACCCAATGAACAAGGGGAAATAAATCCTGCAATTTTATATGCTGCTTCATTGGTAGGGGTTACTGCTATTTATAGTGTAGGCGGTGCGCAAGCCATTGCGGCAATGGCCTATGGAACGGCGATCATACCTAAAGTATATAAAATATTTGGTCCAGGTAATCAATATGTAACCGCTGCAAAACAGTTGGTGCAACAAAATGGGATGGCGATAGATATGCCAGCAGGGCCAAGTGAGGTTTGTGTATGGGCTGATGAAAATGCAATACCCTCCTTTGTTGCTGCTGATTTACTATCACAGGCTGAACATGGTCCTGATAGCCAAGTCATTTTAATTGCAAACAATACGGTAATCGTTGAAACGATACAGCGTGAAATTGATTTACAATTAACGGTACTCCCGAGAAAGGATTTTGCAGCAAAAGCATTATCGAATTCAAAAGCAATTATTTTGAGCAATCAAGATCAGGCAATTGATTTGATTAATGCCTATGCGCCTGAACATTTAATTTTAGCCGTGGACAATTCTTTGCAAATAGCAGATAAAATTATAAATGCGGGTTCAGTATTTATCGGAAATTATTCACCAGAGTCCGTGGGTGATTATGCGAGTGGAACGAACCATACTTTGCCAACGAATGGATACGCAAAAGCATATAGTGGCGTTAGCTTAGATAGCTTTGTTAAAAAAATAACTTTCCAGCAATTAACAGAGCGCGGATTAATGAATATAGCACCTACTGTTATTGAAATGGCTGATTCGGAAGGTTTACAAGCACATAGCAATGCAGTATCAGTCAGATTGAATTGGATAAAATCTAAAATGTAAATGATGAATTTTGACATCAAAAAAATTGTAAGGCCTAATATTGAAACTTTAAAAGCATATTCATCTGCTAAGCATGAATATACAGGGGAAGCAAATGTGTTATTAGATGCAAATGAAAATAGTTTGGGCTCGCCTACCACAAAATGGTATAATAGATATCCTGATCCATATCAAAAAGCAGTCAAAGAAAAAATTGGTTTCATTAAACAAATCCCAGTGTCGAAAATATTTTTAGGAAATGGAAGTGATGAGTGTATTGATATTTTGTATAGAACTTTTTGCGAGCCAGGAAAAGATAATATAATAATATGTCCGCCAACGTATCCGATGTATGAGGTAAACGCGAATATTAATAGTATTGAAATAAAATTTGCGCCACTGCTACTTGACTATCAATTAAATGTGGCACATATTGAACAATTGGTCAATGCGCAAACTAAAATAATATGGATTTGTTCCCCCAATAATCCAACAGGAAATTCTTTAGATCGAATTGATATTGAAACTATTTTGAATCACTTTAATGGATTGGTGGTAGTAGACGAAGCCTATATTAATTTTTCAAAGCAAAAATCATTCAGTGCATCATTAATTGATTATCCGAATTTAGTGGTGTTGCAAACTTTAAGTAAAGCATGGGGCTTAGCAGGTTTACGATTAGGGATGTGTTTTGCAAGTGAAGCAATTATTGGGTATATGAATAAGGTAAAAGCACCTTATAATATTAACATAGTTACCCAGGAATTGGCATTGCAAGCGCTTGAGGAAGTGGGGCAAGTCAATGATATGATTCAACATTTAGTGGACATGCGGATTGCCTTAGCCGAAGTGATTCAAAGTATGCCCTATGTTGAAAAAGTGTATCCTTCTGACACTAATTTCTTATTGGTTAAGATACCCAAAGCCAGCGAGTTATATCGTTATTTGTTAACGCAAGGCATTGTGGTTCGAGATAGGTCGAGCCTTGAAAATTGTTCAGATAGTTTAAGAATTACCGTAGGAACAGAGCAAGAAAATACACAGTTGGTAGATGCGATGGCGAATTGGATCAATTTGACATTTGCATTAGACTAGATATCCTATTATTTTATTAAATTACACCATCATTATATAATTTAAAATGGATCACATGAAAAAAGCAATTTATCTTTTATTATTATCAATCAGTATTCATTTTTTAGCGAATGCGCAGGACAATGCTGGATTAACCTTGCCTAATGGATTTAAAGCAAATCTTTTCGCCGAAAACATAGGAAGTGCAAGACATATTGCCATCTCAAAAAGTGGCGTTGTTTTTGCAAAATTAAATAGAGCAGACAAACAAGGAAGAACCATTATCAGATTAGCCGATGAAAACAAGGATGGTGTTTCAGATAATGTCACAGGTTGGGCGAATTTCGGAGGTACAGGAATTTACTTAAAAGGTAATGCCTTGTATGCAAGTTCAAATGAAGCTGTATTTAAATATCAATTAGATGGTAATGATGAAGTGGTAAATCCATTAAGTCCAATTACAGTGGTGAGTGGTTTAATTAATCGTCGTCAACATGAATCAAAGTCCATCACTTTTGATAAGGCAAATAATATTTATGTTAACATAGGTGCTTATTCAAATGCATGTCAGGAAAAAGACAGAACAGCTGGTGGAAAAGGTATGATGCCATGTCCTATCTTGGATTCAGCGGGTGGTATTTGGAAATTTGATGCTACCAAGGAAAATCAAACTTATGGTGACGGAAAAAGATATGCTACTGGGCTTAGAAATGTTGTCGGACTTGACTGGAATCCACAAGCCAATAAATTATATGTAGCACAACATGGACGTGATCAATTAAATACTTTTTTCCCAAGCTTATATACGGATGCGCAAAACGCAGAGTTGCCAGCGGAAACCTTTTATGAAATAAATGACGGAGACAATGCGGGATGGCCGTATGTTTATTATGATAATTTCCAACATAAAAAAATAGTTTCCCCTGAGTATGGTGGCGATGGCAAAAAAGAAGGCGCGAGTGATATTAAAAATCCAGCAGTCGCATTTCCAGCACATATGGCACCCATGGGTGTATTATTTTATACAGGGGATCAATTTCCTGAAAAGTATAAAAATGGGGCATTTATCACTTTTCATGGTTCTTGGAATAGAGCGCCATTACCTCAGGAAGGATTTTTTGTTGCATTTGTTCCTTTTAAGAATGGCAAAGCAACAGGGGAGTGGGAAATTTTTGCCAATGGATTTGCAGGCACGATCGATGGTGCTAAAATAACCAGCACACGCAGTGCTAAGGCGAGACCCTGCGGTTTAGCGCAAGGACCTGATGGGTCTATTTATGTGAGTGATGATACGAAGGGGTCTATTTTTAAAATTTCTTATCAAAAATAATTTTCTAAATATTTTATTTATATATGGGTAATAGTAAAATTCGTTGCTTTGTTATTGGCGCTTTGATCATGTTTTTATTTGTTTCCAATAAAACACAGGCGCAAAATTTAGTAAACGGAAAAAAAATATATGAGACAAGATGTTTGGTATGTCATCAAGCGGATGGGGGTGGCGTTCCAAATATGAATGCACCCTTGGATGGGGCAACCAATGTTGTCGGGAATGATATTACAAGGTTAGTGCGCATTATAAAATATGGGTTTAATGAAAGGGTGGAGCTAGATGGTTTATATTATAGTAATTCCATGACACCGAATCCTGATTTAACGCCTACACAAATTAGTGATGTATTAAGTTATATTAGAACAAGTTGGAGCAATAAAGCAACAAAAGTAACCATTGCACAAGTGCAACAAGGAATTAAAGGGAGTCAAAAAACAAGTACAAAGTAACAAATCGCTTTGCCGAGTTAAATTTTACATTATGCGTCCAATTTTATTTATTGATCGAGATGGGGTAATACTACAAGAACCAAAAACTGACTTTCAAATTGATCATATTGAAAAAACAAGTTTTGTGCCAGGGGTAATTACCAATTTACATAAAATTGCTACGGAGTTAGGATTTTATAAGGTCATGGTAACCAATCAAGATGGGTTAGGCACTGAGGCATATCCAACCAATCAGTTTGAACCTTTTCAGCAATTAATGATACGTACTTTAGCTGCGGAAGATTTTATTTTTGATGAAATAAAAATTGACACTTCCTATGCCAAAGATAATTTACCTACACGTAAGCCAGGCAATGGTCTTGTTCAGCATTTAATGAACAATGAAAATTTTGATCTTGCAAAATCTTTTGTGATTGGGGACAGATGGAGTGATATATTATTAGCAAAAAATATTGGCTGTAAAGCGATTTATTTTAAATCGGGTAATCATACACTTACGGCTGACCAAGCAATTGAATATAAAGACACTATTGCATTGGAAACGGAAAGTTGGGCAGGCATCTATTCTTTTTTAAAATTAGGGTTACGAAAAGTCCAACATGAAAGAAATACGAAGGAAACTAAAATTAGTATTTCATTAAACATGGATGGAAGTGGTCAAGCGGATATTAATACTGGATTGGGATTTTTTGATCACATGTTGGAGCAAATCGCAAGACATGGTTCCATCGATTTAGCGATTAAATGTGATGGTGATTTGCATATTGATGAGCACCATACCATTGAAGATGTCGGTATTGCTTTGGGGGAAGCGTTTGCTTTAGGTTTATCTGATAAGCGAGGTATGGAAAGATATGGTTATGCACTTCCTATGGACGAAGCCGAAGCCAAAGTGTTAATTGATTTTGGTGGGCGCAACTGGATTGTATGGGAGGCTAGTTTTACCCGTGAAAAAGTAGGAGAAATGCCTACCGAAATGTTTTTCCACTTTTTTAAATCATTCAGTGATGCAGCAAAGGCAAATATAAATATTAGTTGCAAGGGGGAAAATGAGCATCATAAAATTGAAGCTATATTTAAAGCCTTTGCTAAGGCCATTAAAATGGCAGTGCATCGTAATCCAGCCAGTGACCAGTTGCCTAGCACTAAGGGTGTTTTGTAAAATCGGCCAGCTGGCCCCTGGCTAACATTTGATAGGGTAAAACTTAGCTTTTTTTGGATTTATAAAGGCATTTTCCTTAAATTTGCAATACGATGATAAAAACAAACAATATATGGTGGTGGCATACAAAATCCGTTAGGGTATTGTAGTGACATAACTATATTGTCAAATTATACATAAACCCTAACAGCAATGGTGGGGTTTATTTTTTTTAATAAATGAGCAAAGGGAAAATGAAAAAAATTGTAATACAAACGGAAGTAACTAAAATGTTAGCGGATACCTTTACACCGGTAGGTATTTACCTGCGCTTAAGGGATCGTTTTCGTGATACTATTTTATTAGAAAGTACCGATTCGCATGCTTCAGAAAATAGCTATTCCTTTATTGGGGTAAATGCCATTGGCGGAATTGAAATTTCATCTTTAAATCAGATTGAATACAAATATCCGAACCAAGAGCCTGAAAAAGAAACCATCAATAATGTGCATGATGCACCTGATCGCATTTGGTCCTATATGCAACAATATGAATTAAAGTCAGCCAATTTAAAGGAAGCATCCTTTGGCCAAGGCTTGTATGGTTATACGACTTATGATGCCATTCCATTTTTTGATTCTATTCAATTTAAAAAGGAAGTTGATATCATTCCATTAATGCGCTATCGATTGTACCAATATGTGATTGCGTTTAATCATTTTAAAGATGAGATATACATTTGTGAAAATAAAATAGATGGGATTGATTCCGAATATAATGCTTTGTTATCCTTCATTAAAAGTAAGGATGTGCCGCAATATCCTTTTTTCATCAAAGGAGCAGAAAGGGTAAATCAAACGGATGATGAATTTATAAAAGTGGTGAAGCAAGGGATACAACATTGCATGAGAGGGGATGTGTTTCAGATTGTGCTAAGTCGCAGATTTCAACAATCCTTCCAGGGAGATGAATTTAATGTTTATCGCACTTTGCGGAATATTAACCCTTCACCGTATTTGTTCTTTTTTGATTACGGTGATTATAAATTGATGGGATCTTCGCCTGAAGCGCAAATAATTATTAAAAATGGCAAAGCGGTGGTGCATCCAATTGCAGGAACATTTAAAAGAAGTGGGGATGAGGCAACAGATGCTTTAATGACCCAAAAGTTATTGGATGATCCGAAGGAAAATGCAGAGCATGTGATGTTGGTTGATTTAGCACGCAATGATTTAAGTAGGGTATGTAGCGATGTGCACGTAAAGCATTATCGTCAGGTACATTATTATAGTCATGTGATACATTTAGTAAGTGAGGTAGAAGGAACCGTAGCAAAAGATGCAAATCCATTCCAATTGGTTTCAAAAACCTTTCCTGCAGGTACATTAAGTGGTGCGCCTAAATTTAAAGCGATGCAGTTAATAGATGGAATGGAACCGACCAAAAGATCCTATTATGGAGGTTGTATTGGCTTTGTAGGTTTTGATGGTAGTTGTAATCAAGCAATCATGATCCGTACTTTTTTGAGTCAGCAAAACACTTTGACTTATCAGGCAGGTGCTGGGGTGGTTGCAGCAAGTGTTCCTGAAAATGAATTGCAGGAAGTAAACAACAAGCTAAATGCATTGAAAATGGCGATGGTGTTGGCTGAAAAAATACATGAATAAAAACCGAAAAGTATTTTGATTTGAATTAAAATATAAAAATAATAAAAGGGTAACTCAGACAGAAAAAATAAAGTGAAAATGAAAATATTAGTATTTGACAATTATGATTCCTTTACCTACAACTTGGTGCAATTAATTAAAGAATTAGCGCCAAAAGCATTGGTGGAAGTTTTTCGCAATGATGAGATCGCATTAGAAGCAGTTAAAGGGTATGATAAAATTTTATTGTCACCAGGGCCTGGTGTTCCTTCTGAATCAGGCTTGTTATTGCCGCTCATTAAGGAATATGCTGCTAGTAAATCTATTTTTGGTGTTTGTTTGGGACAACAAGCCATTGGAGAATCATTTGGAGGACAATTAACTAATTTGTCAAAAGTATACCATGGCATTGCAACTCCTATTGAATTAACAACGCCTTCGGTATTATTTGAAGGCTTACCTGCTAAATTTAGTGTGGGACGATACCATAGTTGGGTAGTGGACGAAAAAAACTTCCCTACTGATTTGATTATTACTTCGAAAGATGAAAATGGATATATCATGTCCTTGGAGCACAAAACATATGATGTTAAAGGGGTGCAATACCATCCTGAAAGTGTTTTGACACCAGATGGAAGTAAAATTATCAATAACTGGTTAAAAATTTAAAATTCTGCATTAACAAAAAAGGAATTGGTCAATATATAAAGAATGACATTGATTAAAATAGAAGAAAAAACAATTGAACACTACAAATAAGATGAAAAAAATATTACAATATTTATTTGAACACAAATCACTAACCAGGGAGCAGGCCATGGAAGTATTGGTGGACATCTCCAATGGTAAATATAATGAGCATGAAATAACTTCATTCATTACGGTGTATTTGATGCGTAGTATAACCATTGATGAGTTAATGGGTTTTAGAGATGCGTTACTTTCCTTAGCAGTTAAAGTAAATTTAGGTATTGATAATGCCATTGATATTGTGGGAACGGGAGGAGATGGTAAGGATACTTTTAACATTTCAACATTAGCATGTTTTATAGTGGCAGGAGCAGGTCAACCTGTGGTAAAGCATGGCAATTATGGGGCGTCAAGTATCAGTGGGTCTTCCAATGTGATGGAACAATTGGGGTATAAATTTAAAAACGAAGAAGCTGCATTAGCAAAAGAGGTAAAAGAAGCAGGCATTTGTTTTTTACATGCACCATTATTTCATCCGGCATTAAAAACAGTTGGGCCATTAAGAAGAAATATGGGCGTACGTACCTTTTTTAATATGTTAGGGCCAATTGTAAATCCAGCACAACCAAAATTTCAATTAATTGGGGTGTATAATTTAGAAATGGCCAGAATATATAATTATGTGTTGCAGTTATTAGATAAGGAATTCACCATCATTCATAGTTTAGATGGATATGATGAAATTTCATTAACAACTGATACTAAAATATTATCCAATACTGGAGAATCGATTAAAACTCCCTATCAATTAGGTAAAAAGCGGGTATTTGCAGCTGAATTAGAAGGGGGCGATACCGTAGCTGAGGCAGCTGCTATTTTTAAAAATATTATTGAAGGAAAAGGGACTTGGTCACAAAATGCAGTAGTGTTGGCGAATGCTGCCATGGCATTGCATGTCACAGGTAAATATGAAAATTATGATTTGGCTTTTCAAGCCGCTGTGCATAGTTTGGAATCAGGTGCGGCCAATAATTGTTTAAAAAAATTAATTAGCCTACAATAATGAGCACAAATATATTAGCAAAAATTGTAGCGAGTAAGTTCGTTGAAGTAGCAGAACGAAAAAAGCAAATTTCTATTGGGGAGCTTGAAGCAATGCCTTTATTTGCGAAAGAGGGTAATTCCTTAAAGTTAAATTTAGTTGATCCAACCAAAACGGGCATAATAGCTGAATTCAAAAGACAATCTCCCTCCAAGGGCATTATCAATAATACAGCATTGGTTCATGATGTAACCAAAGCATATAGTGATTTTGGGGCTTCAGGAATTTCGGTATTGACAGATACTCATTTTTTCGGCGGCAGCTTGGATGATTTAGAAATAGCCGTAAAAAATACGACGCCAGTATTGCGTAAAGAATTCATTATTGATGAGTTTCAAATTATTGAAGCCAAAGCATATGGAGCTTCTGTTATTTTATTAATTGCCTCCTGCTTAACGCCTGCCGAAACGAAATTGTTGGCGGGTACTGCAAAGGCATTAGGAATGGAAGTATTATTGGAGATACATGACAAAACTGAAATGGGACATATATCTGATGAGGTTGATTTTGTTGGGGTGAACAATCGTAGTTTAAAATCATTTGAAGTAAATATTGAACATTCCTTACAATTAAGAAGTCAACTACCCAAAAACAAATTAAGTATAGCAGAGAGTGGTATTTATGATATGGCTACTTTTCAGTTATTAAAAAAGGAAGGGTTTGATGGATTTTTAATGGGGGAGTATTTTATGAAACAAGCTGATCCAGCAAAAGCTTTTGAACTATTTGCATCACAAATAAAATCAAGTGGCAATGCAATATAAAGTTTGTGGTATCACTGATTTGGCGCAAGCCATCGCACTTGATGAAATGAAGGTAAATTTTATTGGGTTTATTTTTTATGCACCCTCGAAGCGCTATGTATTAAATCATTTGACAACAGATCAATTGTTTGCGTTTAACCCAACGAATGCAAAAAAAGTGGGTGTATTTGTAAATGAAAATTTGGCACATGTAATTGACATCATTAGTAAAGCCAAATTGGATTTAGTGCAATTGCATGGCGATGAGGATGCTGATTATTGTGCAACAATTAATCAAATAGTTCCGGTAGTTAAGGTATTTAGGGTGGGGAATCGTTTACCGGAATTTGCAGCATATGAAAATGCAGCAACTTATTATCTATTTGATACTGATAGTGCTTTATATGGAGGAACAGGACAACATTTTAATTGGGAACTGATCAAAAATACTGAATTTAATAAGCCCTACTTTCTAAGTGGGGGTATTGGTCCAAATGATGCGCACGGCATTGAAGTATTGCAAAAAACAAAAGCAGGAAAAAGTTTATCAGTGATTGATATCAATAGCCAATTTGAAATGACTCCAGGAATAAAAAATTTAGAATTAATTAAAACATTTATAAATGCAAGTATTTAACACACAATTAAATTATCAAAATCCGAGTATCGAGGGATACTATGGTGAATTTGGTGGCGCCTATATCCCTGAGATGTTATTTAAAAATGTAGAAACCCTCAAGGCCGAGTATTTGAAAATAATGGAGGACCCTACCTTTATTGCCGAAGTGGATGCTTTATTAAAAGATTATGTAGGAAGGCCAACACCACTTTTCTTCGCTGAAAGATTAAGCAAAGAAATAGGGGCAAATATATATTTGAAGCGGGAGGATTTGTGTCATACAGGCGCGCATAAAATTAATAACACGATTGGTCAAATTGTTTTGGCAAAAAGATTAGGTAAAACTAAAATTATTGCGGAAACAGGTGCTGGACAACATGGGGTTGCAACAGCAACGGTTTGTGCATTAAAGGGAATGGAATGTGTCGTTTACATGGGGGAGAAAGACATTGAAAGACAAGCACCCAATGTAGCAAGAATGAAAATGCTCGGCGCAACGGTAGTACCTGCAATGAGTGGAAGTAAAACTCTAAAAGATGCAACCAATGAGGCAATTCGTGCATGGATCAATGAGCCTAATGAAACGCATTATATCATTGGTAGTGTGGTAGGCCCGCATCCTTATCCGGATATGGTTGCTCGTTTTCAAAGTGTCATTAGTAAGGAAATGCGAAGCCAGTTAAAGGAAAAACTAGGCAATGAATTACCTACACATGTTGTAGCATGTGTAGGCGGGGGTAGTAATGCAGCGGGTGCATTTTATCATTTTTTAAATGAACCAAGCGTTGCATTGGTTGCTGTTGAAGCAGCAGGTCATGGCGTATATTCAGGATTAAGTGCTGCTACCACCCAACTAGGGACACATGGCATCTTACATGGCAGTAAAAGTATTGTAATGCAAACAATTGATGGCCAAGTGGTAGAGCCACATAGTATTTCAGCAGGCTTGGATTATCCAGGTATTGGCCCATTACACGCATTTTTATATGAAAGCAAGCGAGGTACTTTTTTAAGTGCTACAGATGAAGAAGCGCTGGCTTCCGCTTTTCATATTTCACAAATTGAGGGTATTATTCCTGCATTGGAAACAGCACATGCTTTTTCTGTATTGCCTAAATTAGGTTTAAAACCAACTGATGTGGTGGTAGTTTGTTTAAGTGGAAGAGGCGATAAGGATTTGGCAACCTATATGGAGCATTTGTAATTACACTTGTAATCGAAGCGGAATCTAATATAATAAAAATGAGATTTTTTAGGACAAAATTTGAACTAATAAAAATCTTAATCAAAATATAAAGTATGTCAAGATTAGAAAATTTATTTAAAGCGCAATCAAAGCGCGTTTTGAATGTATATTGTACGGCAGGGTATCCTCATTTGAATAGTACATTACAAATCATGGAAAGCTTGCAAGAAAACGGTGCAAATATTATTGAGCTTGGTATGCCTTATAGTGATCCATTGGCTGATGGAGAAGTGATTCAAGTAAGTAGTCTTCATGCATTGTCAAATGGCATGACCCTACAGGTATTATTTAAGCAATTAAGTGAAATGCGCAAAACAATTCATATTCCAGTAGTATTAATGGGGTATATGAATCCAATTTTGCAATATGGTTTTGAAGCTTTTTGCGCGCGCGC
>JAURIP010000377.1 GCA_030832695.1 Sediminibacterium sp.
AAAAATAAATGCCCCCAATAATTGGTTTTTTTGCAGTGACTGTATAATTCCCCTTGTATAATTTAATAGTATCTTTTGGGATATAATTTTTATCATCAAAAAGAGTTCCTCTAAAAAAGGCAATACTGTCGATTGTATTTACGGCCTTAATTTTTATTTGATACTGCGCATTGGCAAAAACAGAAAAAAGTAAAAATAATAGCAACAATTGTTTGCGCATCTTTTGGGATTTAAGATGGTAAAAATACTTAGATTATTTACAATAATCCTAAAGCTATAATTTAATAGAACTAATTCTATTTTGATTTAATCCGCCAACTCCCCAAACTTTCCCAACTCATAATCCTGGAAAGCTTCCATGATTTGCTCACGGGTATTCATTACAAATGGGCCATGTGCAGCAATAGATTCATTGATAGGCTCACCACTTAAAATTAAAACGATACTATCTTGAGATGCTTTAATGGTAAATGATTCCCCCTCATTTTTAAATAAAGCCAAATGATCTAATGGAACATCTTCCGTATTATTTAAAATAACCTCTCCTTCGATCACTAAGATGCATGTATTATGATTGGAAGGAAAACTAAATTCAGCACTACCGCCTGAAGCTAATTTCGCATTTAACATATTTACGGGGGTAAAAGTACTTGCCGCTCCTTTATGCTCTTGATAAACTCCTGCAATCAATTCAACGAAACCTCCGTCTACTTTTATTTTTGGAATTTGCGTATTCTCAATCGCTTGGTATTTCGGGGTACTCATTTTATCCTTCGCAGGTAAGTTCACCCATAACTGCACCATTTGAAAATCGCCACCGGTTGCACAAAAACTTTCTGCATGATATTCTTTATGTAATACGCCACTTGCTGCTGTCATCCATTGTACATCTCCTTCCTTTATCTCACCTCCACCACCTGCACTATCATGATGCGCTACACTTCCTTTATAAGCAATGGTAACTGTTTCAAATCCACGATGTGGATGCACACCCACGCCTTTAGGTTTCCCTGTTGGAGGAAAATGATATCGAGATGCATAATCTAACATAATAAATGGATCCATTCTTTCCATGGTTAAGCCATAACCACTAGGAATAAAATTATGTACCCTAAATCCATCACCCACAAAGTGTGGTTGCTTGGGTGCTAAAACCATTTCAACTTGCTTTGTACTCATAATGTAAGGTTTTATAAAAAAAATAACGCACAATAAATTGCACGTTATTTTTATATTAATAAGATGAAGCTTACTAGAATCTTGTTAAATAGCTATTCCAGAAACCGATATAAATAGATGCTTTATTTTTTATGGTTAAATTGCCTGATTCCAAAATTAAACCTGTATTAAATTTTGCATTTCTTTTTCCTTGTCCTTCAAATTCTAAAACCACATTTTTAATCGTAGAATCTCGTGGATTATAATTCACATTAATTAATAAAGGTTTGTAGGTATAAGTTAGTGTATCAGTGATATGCACATGTGCACTATCTAAATCACCCATATTACCTGGCGATTTTGGATAAATGATATTTAAAGAGTCCAAATAAGCCAAACCATTTTTATCATTTGGATCCTTAATCGTTCTTATAATAATGCTATCAGCAAATTTAATTACCCCAGGATTGATTGAATCCTTAGCATTAAATACAAAATCAGGCATTTGCAAAGTGATGCTTCTTGACCAATTCCCAACAAACCTATCCCTTACTTCACTTGTAATAAGACGTTTATTGTATGCATAATCCAACTCATACACCACAGATTTATTACAAGCAGTAAATAATACAACTATAATTAATCCTAAATAGGTAACAAATTTTCTCATAAAAAAATTCTATTGTAATGAAGGGCTAAGATAAACAATTCATGGAATTATCAAGGATTTATACTAATATATTTTTATTTTTTAATATATAAAAATCTGATTATATAATAGATTATGGATTAGTTATAATTTTCTCCACCACCACCAAATCAACCAGATCAATATTCATGGGTAGTTGCCCTATTTTCACAATGGCCCTTTTCCCTTTTATATCCAATACCTCACCCACCTGATAATTATTTTTCATTTTAACTGTAGCCCCAACT
>JAURIP010000053.1 GCA_030832695.1 Sediminibacterium sp.
TCAACTACTTCTGTTAAATGTTCAAAACAGTAAATGTCCAATTCATCAACTAATACTGCTTCGGCTGCGTTTTCATTAGGAAGTAAAATACCTAAATAACCATCTGCCTTTGCTTGCATGGCCATAGCAAGTACGCCTTTAATAGGATATAATTTGCCATCTAAGCCCAATTCTCCCATCATAATATACTTATCAATTAAATCAATTGGCATGATTTGTTCAGAAGCTGCTAATATGCCAATGGCGATGGGTAAATCAAATGCGGCTCCAGTTTTTTTTAATTCAGCGGGCGATAAGTTGATGACCAACTTAGTTCTTGGCATTCTAAAGCCATTTGCTTTAATCGCACTTTCGGTTCGGTCCAAACTTTCCTTTACCGAGCTATCGGGTAAGCCTACAATGCAATAGCCTTGCCCCATACTTACATTTATTTCAATAGTAATCCCAACGGCATCAATACCAATTAAGGCACTTCCTTTTGTTTTTACAAGCATACTTTTTGCTTGAAACTATATTTGTAGGGGGGAAGTAATGAAGTATTAATACTTGTTTTTCGTCATGTTATTTAGCAGGTCAACCACGCCTTCTCTTTCTAAAATTAAATAGCCCAATCGGTCTTGACTGACGCCTTGTTTTAGTTGATAGTGAAATACGAGTTCCTTTTGACGTACTTCGGTTTCAAAATAACTAAATTGAATATTATCATATTTTTTTAATCCATCACTAATTTCATACAAATGGGTGGAGATAATAAATAAGCTATTTCTTAAATTTTGTAGGCCTTCAATTACGGTAGAACTACATTTCATAGCGTCTTGGATATTGGTACCTTTAAAAAGCTCATCAATTAGGACAAAGTACTTTTTGCCATCTATAATTTTTCCAATCGTATTTTTTATTCTTTGTACTTCATTAAAAAAATAACTTTCACCTTTGACCACATTATCGGCAATAGTTAGGTTGGTAATAAGTCCATCAAATAAAGACAGGGTCACTTTTTTTGCCGGCGATCCAATGCCAATATGCGACAAGTATATTATTATACCAATCGTTTTAATGAATGTGCTTTTGCCAGCCATGTTGGCACCTGTCAAAAAAAACAAATTATTTTGACTAGACAGCGAAATGGTATTATCAATAGGATTGGGAACCAGTGGATGTATCCCCGATACTACTTCAAGTAGGGGTCTTTCACTATTGATCCAAGTTGGAAAAACAAAATTAAATTTTTTTACAGCAGTTGCCATGCTATAATAGGCATCTAAATCATAATAATGCTGCAGTAACTGTATCGTGTTATTTTTATAATGATTTCGAAAAAAATAAGCCAACGCTAATAATTTTTGTGGGTTGGCTAATGTGGTTTGTGTATTTAAATTAGCTAATGCTGAATGCTGCACTAATTTTTTTATATTTTGAACCAAATTAGCAATAATTGGGTTTTCGTTTTTTCTTTCGAAAACAACTAACCAATTGTTTAAATTTTCATAAAACAAAATTAAATGTTCTAGCGAATATTTTAATAAAGCGTAATCGGCGCCATTTACATATTGATACCAATAAGCGCCTAGATAGCTAATTTGTGTTGGGATAGGCTTAAATGCAGTGCCAAAAAACTTTTCAATCACTAGGGTGGTACCATTCGTGATTTTCATTTCATGTATAAAATCAATTTCATTGACAAAAACAGCAATGGCCTTTTGTCGCTTTTCAATGGCTTCAATAGAATTTAATGGTTGCGCAAGATATTGATCTAATTGCTCCTTTCCGCCATTGGATTTGCAAAAATTAAGGTGTGAAATAAGCCCGGCCGATTCCTCCGTATCAAATAAGCCGATATCTTTTAAAGTAATTTTATCTACCAGCATACCTATTAAATTTAGCTTCTGGTAAATTGCATTCTTTGGCCTTTTTGACTTTCATCAAATTCACCATCCTGATATGCCAAATGTCCATTCACAAATGTGGCGTGAATTTGATAAGGAAATTGTGTTCCTAGAAGCGGACTCCATCCGCATTTATATAAAATATTTTCATTGGTAATAACATAGGGGGCTTCTTTTACTAATACCAAGTCGGCGTAATAACCTTCTCTAATAAAACCGCGTTCTTTTATTTGAAAACAGGTGGCAACAGCATGGCTCATCTTCTCTACCATTTTTTCAATGGTTAACTTCCCTTCCTTCACATATTTCATCATTAACATAACAGGGTGTTGTACCAATGGAAGTCCCGCATGCGCATGTGCATAATCGCCTTGCTTTTCATCCCAAGTATGCGGTGCATGGTCGGTTGCGATAACATCTAATTGATCATTCAACAAGCCTTCCCATAAAGCTGCTTTATTTTCAGGCGCTTTTATGGCAGGGTTGCATTTAATTAAATTGCCTTTCGTTGTATAATCGTCTGCAGTAAAATGCAAATGGTGTACACATACTTCTGAGGTAATGCGTTTGTCGGCTAAAGGGAGCATGTTTGAAAATAACTGTAATTCCTTTGCAGTACTAATGTGTAAAATATGCAAACGGCTATTAAACTTTTTTGCTAATTGTATTGCTTTGAAGGAAGATTCAAAACAAGCTTCTTCGTTGCGGATAATAGGGTGATCGGATGGCTCAAGGATGGATTTAACCGCTTCCAATGCAGCCTTATTTTTTTTAATAATACCTTCCTCTTCGCAATGGGTGGCAATCAATAATTCAGAACCTTCAAATATTTTTTCCAAAACAAGTGGGTTGTCTACCAATAAATTTCCTGTACTAGACCCCATAAATATTTTTACACCACAAACCTCATTTTTCTTTTCGTTGGTCCGTAAAACTTCCTCCCAATTGTCCTGAGAAGTACCCATGAAAAAAGAGTAATTAGCGAGTGCATTTTGTGCGCCAATTTGATATTTATCTTCTAATAAAGTCTGGTTAAAAACAGGAGGCACCGTATTGGGCATTTCCATAAAGCTAGTAACACCGCCAGCAACCGCCGCTTTGGACTCTGTATAAATACTTGCCTTATGGGTTAACCCAGGTTCTCTAAAATGTACCTGGTCATCAATAGCGCCAGGTATTAGATACATGCCCTCGGCATTAATTTCAGTGACGCCATTAGGTGTTTCGATGGATGTCCCAATTTTATCAATACGGCCATCTTTTATGAGTAAATCCCCATTCATTTTTCTTCCTTCATTAACGATAATGGCATTTTTAATGATATAGTTGCGCATCGAATTTAGTTTTCAAGATGGATGGTGAAATAAATAAAGTTGGCGTTTATTTTATTTACATTATTGAGTAAGGATTCAGTACCTGTTCCTGTATTGTTTTTTAAATTTGTTAGCCCATATGAAAATTTAAGTTCAGGCGATATGGTTACATATTTTAAATAAAAGCTTAACCCTAAACCAAATTCATATCCTAGGTCCGTACCATTTAATAAAGCTTTATAAGGTGCGCCGTTAATACTGTTACTTACTTTTGAACTTGATAAATCAAAATCAGCCTTACCACCTCCAAATACATAGTGGCGCATGATTGATTTGTAGCCCATTGCAGTATATCTGTCTGACTGCAATTTTAAAGCAATGGGTAGTGTAATTAAGGTGGATGGAATATCTAAAGAATCTGCTACATTAACATACAAGTTATTCGGTGCAGAAAATCCAATTCTTTTTGACCCACCAATTAATAACATAGGGTTTGCTCTCAGTAATAAGTGGTTGGTTAGCTTTAAAGTTCCTGACAAACCTAAATTTAAATTGCCACTGTTGCTTGTTGTAATTCTATTTGCAATACTCGTGGTTTGATTGTTAAAATAAGTACCTCGCTCAAAGTTTAAACTATTCATTCCATAACCTAAACTAATCCCTAAATAGTAAGGCATGTCGTCGTGGTCAGGTTGAAACACTTCATTTTTTTGCGCATTAACTGATAAAGAAGTTAATACTAATAGTGCAACGCTAATTATTTGTCTCCGCAATAGATACTGCATATGCCTAAGCTTAATTTTTGTTGATGAATATTTTTAAATCCTGCTTTTTCTAAGATACTTAAAAAAGCCTTTCCTTCGGGAAATGCAATCACACTTTCGTTTAAATAAGCGTAAGCTGCCTTATTTCCTGAAAATAATTTGCCAATATTGGGGGTAATCCACTTCATATAAAAATTATAGATGGGCTTAAACCAAAACTGGCTAGGTTGTGAAAATTCAAGAATAACTATTTTGCTTCCTGGTGTAAGTACTCTGTACATTTCAGCTAGTCCTTTTTCTAAATCGGCAAAGTTGCGAACACCAAAAGCGACCATGGCACCATCAAAAGTATTTTCTTCAAAAGGGATGGCAATACTGTCGCCTGATTTTAATTCAATAATATCGCTTAATCCTTTTTGGGCAATCTTTATCCTTCCATATTGCATCATACCCTCAGAAATATCCATTCCGGTAATTCGATGGGGCTTAATTTGTTGGTAAGCCATTAATGCCATATCTGCGGTCCCCGTTGCTACATCCAATAAATGATGGATGGGGGCACCTTTAAAATTAGCAATGGCTTTTTTTCGCCAAATTTGATCAATACCTAAGCTCAAAAAACGATTCAAAAAATCATATTTTTTGGCAATAGAATCAAACATGGAGGCTACCTGCTCCTTTTTACTTTCATGGCTATTACTATCTGGAACAATATTGTCGTGGGCGTATTGGCTCATGGGGCAAAGATACCAAATTTGTATAAGCTTTATCCATGGCGCACTAGTTCTTAACAATTACTTTTATCTTCGTATCCAATGAAGGCAAGGATTTATAAATCAACTGGTAGCTGGTACTCCGTAAAATCAGAGGCGGGCCTCTTTTATCAGGCGCGTATTAAGGGCGTCATAAAATTAGATGCCATTTCCTCTACAAACCCTATTGCTGTTGGGGATTGGGTGAATTATGAGATGGAAAATGAAGACCAAAATTCGGTCATGATTACCCATATTATTGACCGCGATAATTACGTGGCCAGACAATCACCGCATAATAAAAGACAGCAACATATTATCGCCTCCAACCTAGATCAGTCTATTTTATTAGCCACTTTAAAATCACCTAAAACTTCACAAGGGTTTATAGATCGATTCTTAGTTTCCTGTGAGGCTTTTCATATTCCTGCAATGATTGTTTTTAACAAATCAGATATTTATGGCCCTGCCGAAATGGAAGTGTATGACCAATTTAAAAAAATGTACGAAGCAGTGGGATATAAAGTTTTTTTAATAAGTATTGAAAAGGACCAAGGCTTAAATACAATTAAAGAATTATTAATTGGCAAAACTACTTTGGTGAGTGGGCATAGTGGTGTTGGAAAATCTTCTTTTATTAATTATTTATTTCCGGATTTGGATTTGAATACACAGGAGGTAAGTGAGTGGAGTGGAAAGGGAATGCATACCACCACTTTTGCACAGATGTATGACTTACAGGAATCAGGTTCGGTTATTGATACACCAGGTATGCGAGAATTGGGATTGGTCAATTTAGAAAAAGAAGAGTTAGCGCAATATTTTCCAGAAATGCGTGAAAAAATGCAGGGTTGCCAATTTAATAATTGCCAACATATCAACGAGCCTGGCTGTGCAGTTAAAGCAGCAGTAGAAAAAGGGATTATTGCTGAAGCGCGCTTTTTTAGTTATGTTGATTTGTGGCATGGTATTGAAGGGCCGAAGTATTAATACTTATTTTTTTGGCGCTTCATTATGTTCCGAAAACCAACTAGCGTACTTTATATAATTATCAGAAATGCGATTTATTTCACCATTGATTAATTCCGTGCTTACCATCTTCACTTTTTTTGCAGGTACGCCAGCGTAAATACTTCCTTCTTCCACAATGGTTCCTTCCAAAACCACAGCACCTGCAGCAATAATGGAATTTGAATGTACTACGCATGCATCCATTACGATACTTCCCATGCCAATTAATACATTATCATGTATGGTGCAACCATGCACTAAGGCATTGTGACCAATGGATACATTATTCCCAATATTGGTAGGGTGCTTTAAATAAGTACAATGAATAACTGCGCCATCTTGCACATTCACCTTGTTGCCCATTTTAATATAATGCACATCGCCTCTTAAAACGGCATTGAACCAAATGGAGCATTCCTCCCCCATAATAACATTTCCAACAATGGTGGCGTTGGGTGCAATAAAACAATTTTCACCAAATTGTGGATGTTTCCCTTGAACTGTGAGTATGGTTGCCATAAAAATGCGACTTTTGTACTGCAATTTAATAGTTATTATGTCCAGCATTAACAATAGACAACTTTTTTTTTCGCATTTAGCACAAACATCTGACAAACCAATTGGTATTGAAGTAGCATCAGCTAAGGGAGTGTATATCTATGACACCGCCGGCAAAGCTTTTATGGATATGATTAGTGGTTTTAGTGTTTGCAATATTGGCCATAGTCATCCAGCAGTGATTAATGCAATTAAGGAGCAAGCAGAACAATATATGCATGTGATTGTATATGGTGAATTTATTCAGTCACCACAAGTACAATATGCAAAAGCATTGACTAGTATATTGCCTGATCATTTACAATCCGTTTATTTTACCAATAGTGGGGCTGAAGCAGCCGAAGGTGCGATGAAATTAGCGAAACGTGTCACCAAGCGTTCCAAAATGGTTTCATTTCAAGGCGCGTATCATGGAAGTACGCAAGGTGCATTAAGTATGATGGGGGATGAATATTTTAAAAATGCTTTTAGGCCATTGCTTCCCGATGTGATGCAATTAAGGTACAATAATTTTGAAGATATAGATTTAATTGATAACACAGTGGCTTGTGTATTAGTTGAATTAGTGCAAGCGGAAACAGGCATCACGCCTGCAAATAAGGATTGGGTCATTGCATTAAAAGAAAAATGTGAATCACTTTGTGTGGTATTAATAGTGGACGAGATACAATCAGGGTTTGGTCGAACAGGCACTTTGTTTGCGTTTGAACAATATGGTATTACGCCAGATATTTTATTATTGGGAAAAGCATTGGGCGGTGGTTTGCCATTAGGTGCTTTTGTTGCAAATACAAAAATGATGGGGGCTTTAACGCATAGCCCGGTATTAGGACATATCACCACATTTGGTGGGAATCCTGTTTGTTGTGCAGCGGGTAATGCTGCTTTGCAAGTTTTGCAGCAATCTAATTGGATTCATGAAGTTGCAGTTAAGGAGCAATTTTTATTAGATCAACTAGTGCACCCAAGTATTTTAAATCGCAGCCATAAAGGATTGTGGATGTCCTTACAATTTTCGTCATCTGTACTTGCAAAAAAAGTGGCAGCTTGTTGTGTTGCCAATGGAATAATAACAGATTGGTTTTTATTCGCGGAAGATAAAATTAGAATTGCACCCCCATTATCCATTACGATGGAGGAATTAAGTGAAGCAGTCAATAAAATCAAAGTAAGTATTGAGGAAGCAGTTGCTTCCAATTAATTTTTAGCAATCACCTGTTCTACAAAATCGCCTGTACAATTCCTCGTATTTTGGAATGATATGATGTATATCAAAAAGTTTTGCTTCTTTTAAAGCATTATGTTTAAAGGCCTTTAATTTTGGTTCATCCTGCAATAATTCAATGGCATTTTTACTCATCTTGGCCACGTCACCCACAGGGGCGGTATAGCCGGTAACCCCATCAATATTAATTTCACCTAATCCACCTGCATCGGTGCTAATCACCACAGTGCTTGCTGCCATGGCTTCAAGGGCCGCTAATCCAAAACTTTCATATTCGGAAGGCAATAAAAAAACATCACTTACTGCTAATAGTTCTTCCATTTGTTCCTGTTTACCTAAAAAACGTACATCTCCATCTAGTCCATATTGTCGGGTAAGATCTTCTGCTAAAGGACGCTCAGGGCCATCACCTACCATTAATAATTTTGCAGGGAGCGCGCTATGAATATTTTTAAATATCTCCATCACGTGATCAATTCTTTTTATTTTTCTAAAATTAGATGCGTGTATGATTATTTTTTCATTGTTCGGTGCAATCACTTGTCTAAATGCTGCTACCGCTTTTTTATTATAACGATGCACATCCACAAAGTTATGGATGACTTGAATTTCCTTTTTAATATCAAAATGCTTGAAAGTCTCCGCTCTTAAATTTTCAGATACTGCAGTAATGGCATCACTTTCGTTAATTGAAAAAGTGACCACTGGCTCGTAGGTTTTATCGCGACCAACCAAAGTAATATCAGTCCCATGCAAAGTGGTAATAACTGGTACTGACCTTCCTGTTTTTTGCTTTACGATTTGTTTGGCGGTATAAGCAGCAGACGCATGTGGAATGGCATAGTGCGCATGAATTAAATCCAAATCATGGTTTAATATTACATCCACCATGGTACTTGCCAATGCTAATTCATAGGGGGGGTAATCAAATAATGGATAAGTGGGCACCCTTACTTCATGGTAAAATATATTGGTATGAAAACCATTTAGGCGAACCGGTTGTTGGTAGGTAATAAAGTGAATTTCATGGCCTTTTTCAGCAAGGGCCTTTCCAAGTTCGGTAGCCAAAACGCCACTACCGCCAAAAGTAGGATAACAAACAATTCCAATCTTCATTTAAGTGCTATTGTGTTTGCAAATAACAACTTAAAATGCAATAAAGTTTATTTATATTTAAGAATTATTTAAATGAAAAACTACGGCAATGCGTAAATTATTTTTTTTGGTGTTTTGTTGGCCATTTTTGACCCAAGCACAAATCAATCAAGACAGTATTACA
>JAURIP010000225.1 GCA_030832695.1 Sediminibacterium sp.
ATGAAGAAGCAGGCGAATGGGGAAGGGCTGCGACACAGGATCTTATTCGCTCACGTATCAAAGTAAAATCACTTAATTTTATGCGAGGCAGGACATTCCTTCATAAATATCTCATTATTGATGAAGCACAAAATTTAACACCTAAACAAATGAAAACGCTTATTACGCGGGCAGGTCCGGGGACTAAGGTTGTATGCCTGGGCAATATTGCGCAAATTGATACACCCTATTTAACTGAAGGTAGCTCAGGCTTAACTTATGTCGTCGATCGCTTTAAAGGTTGGGATCATAACGGTCACATTACACTTGTGCGCGGTGAACGCTCTCGCTTAGCTGATTATGCTGCTGAAACACTTTAACCTAAATGTTTCAAAAGGTTTTGTTCCTTTACTGATTGCACAGTTTTTGTCAGCACTTGCTGACAATGCGCTTTTATTTGCAGCTATTGCATTACTCGCACAACTCAATTCCCCTCATTGGCACCAGCCTCTGCTGCTTCAATTTTTTGTGATCTCTTATATTATTTTAGCGCCCTTCGTAGGTGGCATCGCAGACGCTTACCCTAAAGGTCGTGTCATGTTTTATTCTAATGCTATTAAATTTATTGGGAGCTTATCTATGTTGCTGGGTATGCAGCCCCTTTATGCATATGCGATTGTAGGCGTAGGGGCTGCAGCTTACTCGCCTGCAAAATATGGTATTTTGACTGAGCTTCTGCCGCCTAAGGAACTTGTCATGGCAAATGGATGGATGGAAGGTTCAACAGTCTTCGCAATTATTTTAGGGTCCATTATTGGGGGTGCGCTCGCTCAATTTGATCCTCTTGTTGCCATCATTATAATTACAGGACTTTATTTGCTTGCGGCTGTTTTTAATCGTTACATTCCATTATTTCCTATCGATCATAAACTGACAAAAAAGAATCCTCTATTTATGATAAAAGATTTCTGGCATGCATTTAAAGTATTGTGGAAAGATCCTGAAGGTCAGTTATCACTTGCAGTGACCACCCTCTTCTGGGGTGCTGGTGCTTCATTAAGATTGATTGTCATTGCATGGGCAAGCTATGCATTGCAATTTAATTTAGAAGAGGCAACACGCTTAACGGCTATGGTTGCTTTTGGAATTGCCATTGGATCAGTCATAGCAGCTCGCTATATCAGTCTTAAGGATTCAGTACGAGTACTGCCAGCTGGGATTCTTATGGGTGGCTTTGTGATGACTATGGTTGTGATCCATGATTGGCATATTGCGGCTCTTATCTTTTTACTGATTGGCGCATTAAGTGGATTCTTTATTGTTCCATTGAATGCACTCCTTCAACATCGAGGCCATTTACTTATTGGTGCAGGCCACTCTATTGCTGTACAAAACTTTAATGAAAATATTGGAATTCTTTTATTAAGTGGCACTTATACTTGGATGGTAAGAGAAGAATTTTCTATTAATACTATTATTATTCTTTTAGGTTTGTTTGTAAGTATCACGATGCTTGCAATCTATAAGCATTACAAAAAAATAATATAAAACTTACAGGCTTAATCTATTGCTTTAACAATGTCATCAGTAACTTTTTTTGCGTCTCCAAATACCATTATAGTTTTATCTAAATAAAATAATTCATTATCCAGTCCTGCATAACCTGGAGACATCGAACGTTTATTTACAATGATAGTCTTCGCTTTATATGCTTCTAGAATAGGCATGCCATAAATAGGACTTCCAGGTTTTTTCGCTTGCGGATTAACGACATCATTCGCTCCAATCACCAGGACAACATCTGTTTCAGCAAACTCATTATTAATATCTTCCATTTCGACAATCATCTCGTAAGGAACATCTGCTTCGGCCAAAAGCACATTCATGTGCCCAGGCATTCTCCCTGCAACTGGATGGATTGCGTATTTAACCTTAATACCTTTACTGATAAGTTTTACAGTTAATTCTTGTAAGGCATGCTGAGCTCTTGCTACAGCTAAGCCATACCCAGGCACAATAATTACTGAATCTGCATTCGATAATAAAAATGCAACATCCTCAACCGAGCCTGATTTTGATATTTTTTGACTTTGAGAAGCATCGTCTACTGCAGCAGTGTCTGACCCAAAACCTCCTAATAACACAGAAACAATAGAACGATTCATTGCTTTACACATAATATAAGAAAGAATTGCGCCTGAAGCGCCCACACACGCGCCTGCAATGATTAAAACAGAGTTGTTAAGAGAAAACCCGATACCTGCGGCAGCCCATCCTGAATAACTATTTAGCATCGAAACTACAACTGGCATATCTGCACCGCCGATTGGAATAATAAGAGTTACTCCAAGAACAAATGCAATAAGGCACATCAAAAGAAATATAGAAGTATTGGATGTACTATAAAAAAAGATACCTGCTGAAATCATTGCAATAAATAAAAATAGATTTAAAAAATGCTGGCCTTTAAATTGAATCATTTTTGCATTGAATTTTCCAGAAAGCTTTCCAAATGCAACAACTGAAGCTGAAAACGTAATAGCGCCAATAAAAGCGCCAATACATAACTCAACTCTCTGAGCATCGCTATGAACATCGCTTGTATTAAAAACTGCTGCAATTGCAATAAGCACCGCTGCTAAACCTACAAAGGAATGCATTAAAGCCACAAGCTCAGGCATGCTCGTCATTTCAACTTTTTTGGCTGCAAAAATTCCAATCAAAGCACCAATCAATATTGCAATACCTACCATAGGAACAATTAAGTTATGCCCAATATTAAATGTAGTTAAAATTGCAACTGCCATTCCAATCATACCGAGTGTATTTCCTAATCTCGATGTTTTAGGTGAAGAGAGTCCTTTAAGAGAAAAGATAAATAATACTGCTGAAAATAAATATAATAATGAAGCCATGATTTAATCTTTGTTGGTACGTTCTTTCTTTTTAAACATATCTAACATTCTTTTTGTCACCATAAAACCCCCAAAGATGTTAACTGACGTAAGTAATATCGCAGTGAATGCTAAGACACTCGTTAAGTTAATTTCATGATCATTGATGGGGACTGCCTGTAAAATTGCACCTACAATCACAATGCCAGAAATAGCATTGGTTACAGACATAAGAGGTGTATGCAAAGCAGGTGTGACATTCCACACAACGTGATAGCCAACAAATATAGCTAATACAAAAATTGAAATATTTTGTATGGTCATTAAATACATTATATGTTTACCTTTCTTTCATTAAATAGCTCACCTTCACGAGTCATTAAATATGCGCTCAGTAATTCATCATCATAATTAATCTCTAACTGTCCATCAGAATTGATTAATAATTTCAAAAATTCATATACATTCTTTGCAAAAAGCACTGATGCGTCATGGCTCACTAAACTTGGAAGATTTGTATAGCCCACAATAGTAACGCCTTTATGTTCAATGACCTGATCTGCTTGAGTTAATGGGCAATTACCACAACCACTTTGTCCTGTTCCTGCAGCAAGATCAATAATGACGGAACCTTGTTTCATACCTTCTACAGTATC
>JAURIP010000236.1 GCA_030832695.1 Sediminibacterium sp.
AAATCTAATGAATGATAATTTTTTTTAAATGCATCAAATGATTTATTTTCATAAGCTTTAACGACATCAGATACGTAACGTTCTGCATGAAGATATTTAATTTTTGCATCGGGCTGAATATGTTTTAAGTGATTACCGATGGCTTGAATTAAATGTGTTTTGCCTAACCCGACGCCACCATAAATAAATAATGGGTTATATGCCTTACCTGGATTTTCAGCCACTTGCATGGCTGCAGCGCAAGCTAATTGGTTGGCTTTGCCTGTCACGAAACTTTCAAATGTAAAATTAGGATTAAGGCCTGAAGCTTTAGCTTCTTTTAATGTGCCACCTGCACTTTTTTTGGTAGCCTCATGACTTGGTGCTTCAGCTATATTATTTGGTGGTGAAATTGCCAAAGCTTTTGATAAAACCGCCTCTTTTTTAGGCAGTATAGATTCTTTGATGGCGCGTATTGCAAACTCAACTTTTGTAACATCAGGAAGCTGTTCTTTGGCTAATACTTCAATTTTTTGGGCGAAGCGATCTTTGACCCACTGCTGTACAAACTTATTGGGCGCCAAAATTTTAATTTTATGTTGATCGTGTTCGAACTTCAGCGGTTTAATCCAGGTGTTGAATTGCTGGGCGGATAGCTCTTTTTTAAAGCGTTCGAGACAGTGAGTCCAAAAATTTTCCATTAACGGCAAAATCCAATATATATAGTATTAAAATTACAACTTCTTCTTGATTTGGCATTTTAGAGAACCGGAACGGTATAAAAATGCCTTTTGGGAATGATTGCTTTACGGAAGTCATCTTAACTGAACCTATCAAAGTTATCCACAGGCGTTTTTAGACTTCTTGCACAAATAATCGTTGACACTTGGCGGTATGTAAGGTAAATTGCGCGATCCTTATCGAATTATAGCTGGAGAAACACAATGAAACGTACCTATCAACCATCAAAAGTAAAACGTGCACGCACGCATGGTTTTTTAGTACGCATGAAGACTCGTGCAGGACGC
Organism: Sediminibacterium sp.; assembly: GCA_030832695.1. The sequence continues at coordinate 1,008 of JAURIP010000236.1, forward strand.
GCTGTTTTATCAGCACGCCGCGCTAAAGGCCGTGCTCGTATCGGTCTCTAAAGACCTATCTGGCAAATTCTCCATAATTTGCAAACTAAATTAACCAAACTTACAAAAACGGATGAATTTTCATCCGTTTTTAATTTCCGTAAGCGACTTTCCTTTCAGTACTTAAGTTTTCATTATCAGCCTAATACTTTATCTTTATTTCGTTTAGGTATGGTTGTAGGCAAAAAAACACAGAAATTGGCTGTGAAGCGCAACTATATGAGACGTGTCTTGCGCGAATTAATGCGAAAAAAACAAGAACAGCTCTTAAATTTTGATATAGTGATACGCATTCAAAAATCGTTTTATCGTAACGATTTTGTTGAGATTGAAACAGAAGTGGATCAGATGATTGCAAAATTGAAAAAATGAAATCAATCGCAATATTATTTCTGAGATGTTATCAATTATTATTAAGTCCCTTTTTTGGTCAGCAATGTCGATTCACACCGACGTGTTCACAATACTCGATAGAGGCGATACAAAAAAAAGGCGTAATACAAGGTATTTTTTTATCAATGAAACGAATAGGTAAATGTCATCCCTGGTGCAAGGGTGGTCATGACCCTGTTATTTAATTTTGGAATTTTATAATTTATGGACACGAAGCGTTTAATACTGTTTGTTGTATTTTCTTTTTCAATTCTTTTGCTATGGGATACATGGCAACGTAAACATGTTCCAGTAAGCGAAGTTGCATCGCAACAAGATTCGAGCGTTCCATCTTCTCAAAAATTAAATACTACAGATACCAAAACAATATCTCCCGATTCTAATTTCAAATTAGAAACTGCATCTCGCATTAAAGTATTGACTGACTTGTATCAAATTGAAATTGATACAGCGGGTGGCGATATTCGTCGTTTGCTTTTAAACAACCATTTGGCTGATAACGGGCAGGATAAATTTCTTTTATTAGATGATGCACAGAAACCATTGCTTTACGTCGCACAATCAGGTCTTATCGGTAATGATTTGCCAACACATAAATCTATGTTCACATCTGAAAAAACAAATTATGTTTTAGAAAATGGGCAAAATCATTTAGATGTTAAATTAAATTACAAAAATCAAGATGTGGAAGTTGTAAAAATTATTTCTTTCGATCGTGACAGTTATCAAATAGGTGTCCGTTATGAAATTACTAACCATAGTAAATTGGCTATTACACCATCAGCTTATTTCCAGCTGTTACATGATGATGAATCTAATCAAGGCAGTAGCCTAGCGCCCACATTTACCGGCGGCGCTTACTATACTGAAGCAGATAAATTTAAAAAAATTAATTTTAAAGATATGAAGAAACGTGACTTATCACTTATTTCTGTTGATGGATGGGTAGGGGTAATTCAACATTATTTTGCGAGCGCTTGGATTTTACCTGTTAATCAAAAGCGTGAATTTTATACAAAACAAGTTGCAGATAATATTTACTCATCAGGTGTGTTAACACAACTCTCTTCTATTCAGCCTGGTGAGAAAAAAGAATTTTCAACCAAACTCTACTCAGGCCCACAAATTAAAGAACAACTAGAAAAAGCCGCACCAGGGCTAACTTATACAGTGGATTATGGTTGGTTAACTTTTATTGCGTCACCTTTATTTGTCGTGCTTCATTGGATTTATAAATTAGTAAATAATTGGGGTAGCGCCATTATTCTTCTTACGGTGTTAATTAAGCTGCTCTTTTATCCACTCTCTGCAGCAAGCTATAAATCTATGGCACAACTTCGTGAACTTGCACCGCGCTTGCAAAGCATGAAGGAAAAATTTGGTGATGACAAAGTTAAGTTTCAACAAGCCATGTTAGAACTTTATCGCACAGAAAAAATTAATCCGATGGGCGGTTGTTTACCTATTCTTATTCAGATCCCTGTTTTCATTTCACTTTACTGGGTGTTGATGGGCGCTGTTGAATTAAGACATGCACCTTTTATTTTATGGATCACTGATCTTTCTCTGAAAGATCCTTACTATGTATTACCTATCATTATGGGTATCAGCATGATTGTCCAAACAAAACTTAATCCAGCTCCCACGGATCCCATGCAAGCAAAATTGATGATGATCATGCCAGTTGTATTCAGTATATTTTTCTTTTTCTTCCCAGCAGGCTTAGTGCTTTATTGGGTGATTAATAATCTCTTGTCCATTCTTCAACAATGGATGATTAATCGATCTATTCATGCAGCAGCATTAGCTAAGAAAGGCAATGCAGCTCGCAAATAACTTAGATACCATTGCCGCCATTGCGACACCTTCGGGTGCTGGCGGCATTGGAGTCGTTAGAGTTTCAGGTCCGAAGGCGAGTGATGTTGCG
>JAURIP010000348.1 GCA_030832695.1 Sediminibacterium sp.
TGATTTTGCAAAACTTCTACCAATACTTTTCTATTCGTAGGAAAAGAAGCTCTTTGTTCAATGGCTTTCTTATACCCTTCCTTACTAGCAGCATAGTTTACAAAACTTTGCGCTGTGCCCTTCGTTTCAATATAATCATTGATTAAGGCACTGAATAACCCAGTGGAACGATAAGATATTTGAGTAGCGTTAAATTTCATTAATGATTAAATCTTTCTGGATTGTAAAAACTAATATCAATGCTGGTTGGTTTTTCATCTATAATTTCTGAAACTAATTTTCCGGTACCTGCACCTAAACTTAGACCCACCATTGCGTGCCCAGTAGCCATTACTAAATTGTTCCATTTTTTAGTTCTACCAAGATAAGGCAATCCATCGGCAGAACAAGGTCTATAACCATACCAAACTTTATCTATCGTTGGAACGGGAATCTCAAAGGAAGGATAATAGCTTTTCACTGCTTTTATTATACCTGCCACCCTTTTTAAATTCGGCGGCTCATTGGTGCTGGTAATTTCCATAGTACCTCCAAAACGCATTTTATTTCCTTCGATGGGTGTAAGCGCCACTCTACCTTCCACTAGTACAGATGGATAAATGGTTTGATAAGGCGTATCCTCAATGGTAATGGAATAGCCACGACCAGGCATGAGCAATAAATCCATGTCTAATTTTTTTGCCATCTCTCTAGACCAAGAACCCGTGGCCAAAACCACTGCATCGGCCTTGTATTTATTATGAGGGGTGATAACCGCATTTATTTTTCCTGCTGTTTTTTCAAAATCTACTACTGCTTCATTGGTTTTAATAACCACTCCTTTCGTTTTTAAATCGGCAATAAGTTGTTGCATTAATTTATTGGGATACAAATGTCCATCGCAACCAAAATGAATGGCACCAATGGCATTGATTTGATGATTGGGTTCCATCGCAAATAATTCCTGTTGATTTAAAAGCTTGGTATCGGTCAAACCTAAGGCATGTGCTTGATGTACTAAATGCTTTGCATGTTCGCCAACTTTTTCCGTTTGAAATATTTCCAATAAACCTTTATGCTCGTAGGCAAATTTAAATTGAGGCAAAGCATCCCAATCGGCATATAATTTTTTAGAAAACAAAGCATAATCTCTTAAAGGAATGGCGGCGCGTTCTACTTTTTCAGCAGTCGCTTCTTTCATAAACTGCAAACCCCATTTTACTAAACTTAAACTTAATCTTGGTTTTATATAGAAAGGACTTTCTGAATTCAACATCCACTTTAAACCCTGTTTAACAATGCCAGGTGTGGCTAGTGGTGTAAAATGACTTGGACATATATAACCACAGTTACCATAGGAACAATTATTGGTCATATCGGATTGATCAACAATGGTCACTTGATGACCCGCCTCTTGTAAAAAATAAGCGCTGCTCAATCCTATAATGCCTCCTCCAATGACAACTACTTCCATAGAATAAATTAAAGCACAAATTTCGTTAAAATTGCGTTCATAACACAGTAAAAAGGGATGGAATTTATATAATTACTGAGATTAAACCACTTGAAAACCAGCTGCATAGGGGTCGTCCTGCTTATCTATGGATATAGTGTTAAACCCGTATATCTTGGCCCAGCCTTCAATAGAGGGAATAATGGCTTGTTTATCACCTATGGTGGTGGTTGATTCTACCTTGCCTGTAAATACAGAGCCTATAATACTTTCATGTAAAAAAGGAACCCCTTGTTTTAGTTTACCCTTGGCATGCCAATGCGCTAGTCTTGCCGAAGTACCTGTTCCGCAGGGCGACCTATCAATGGCCTTGTCTCCATAAAATACGGCATTACGTGCTGTGTTCTTTGCATCTAATACCTTGCCTGTCCATAAAATATGTGAGCAACCATTAATGGTGGGGTCTATGGGATGTACAAACTTATTCGATTCATTGATGCGTTTTCTTAATACGCCACTCCATGCAATTAATTGTCCGGCTGTATAATGTTCAATGCCTTTAAAATTTTCTTGTACTTCAACAATAGCATAATAATTTCCACCATAACAAACATCAACGCTAAGCATGCCTAAATCGGGGCATTCTACTTGAATATTTTCAGCAGCCATAAAAGAAGCCACATTGGTAAGCTTTACTGAACTTACTTTTTTACCTTGCATGGTATATTCTATTTGCACGAGGCCTGCAGGGGCTTCCATGCGAATTTTACCAGGAATTTTTGGTTGAATTAAACCCGCTTCAATAGCTACTGTTATAGTCCCAATAGTACCATGACCACACA
>JAURIP010000265.1 GCA_030832695.1 Sediminibacterium sp.
AACAATGAAGATACCATTAAGACTGCCCCGTCCGCAAGCTTACTGGGTGATATCATGAATACCCTTTCTCCATTAGGGAAGCAAACCAAAAACACAATCAACTCTTTAGAAAAAGTATTGACCAATATCAACAAGGTATTAAATGATCAAAACAAGGAAAATTTCAGCGCAATACTTGCCAACTTAACAGAAACAACAAAAAACTTAAATACTTCCATGGCGGCTATTGAGGGCATGCTTAAAAAACAAGATGGATCTATTTCACAATCATTTGACAACGTCAATAGCTTTACGAAAAATTTAAATGGAAATAATAGTAAAATTAATTCTATTATACAAAATTTAGACAGTACCACACAATCACTCAAACAAGCCGACTTTAAAAATACAATTTCAAGTTTACAAACTGCCGTAAGTGAATTAACCACCACACTTAAAAAATTAAATACCGGAGATGGCACTGCAGCTAAATTATTGAATGATGCAGAAATGTATAAAGAACTAAAAAATACCGTATCCAGCTTAAATACTTTATTAGACGATGTTCGTGTCCATCCCAAGCGCTATATCAATGTTTCGGTATTCGGTAAAAAAGATAAAACAACTCCTTTGAGTAAGCCTATCGCTGATACTGTCGCTCATGATTAAAAGGGGGTTTATCATATTATTTTCTGTACTCTCCTACTCTTTAATCATAGGACAAACCACTCCTATCCAAAACAATTTACCTGCACCACCCATTGTGGATAGTAATAGTAAACTCATTGAATTTTTATCTGCCGAAAGTTACAATGTAAAAAAAGTAGATAGTATTGACTATCTAATACTAGTAGGTCATGTGAAAATTAGACAAGGTAAAACCTTGCTTTATGGTGATAGCTTAATTTTAAATACCACTAAAAATACTTTAGAAGGTTTTGGAAATATTCATATCAACGACGCCGATAGCGTTCACACCTATTCCGAATATTTAAAATACATTGGAAATACTAAAAAAGCTTACTTGCGTAAAAAGGTTAAATTAACCGATGGCAAAGGTGTTTTAACCACGGACTCCTTAGATTATGATGTATCGGTAAAAATTGGTTATTTTAAAAAGGGTGGCACTTTGGTTCGTAATAAAACAAAATTAAAAAGTGTAGAAGGTTATTATTATGGCGTAACCAGAGATGTCATATTCAGAAAAAAAGTGGAAGCGAATGATCCTGATAATACTATTTACACCGATACACTTGAATACAATACTTATTCTCAATTAGCTAATTTTATTAGTCCCACTAAAATCATTTCAGGCGCACGTATCATTCGAACGAGGAATGGGAATTATAACCTAGGTACTAAAAAGGGCTACATGTATGAGCGTTCTAGTATTGACGATAGTACTTATACTTTTATTGCTGATGATATGGCGATTGACGACTCGCTTGGTTTAGGAGAATTTAGAGGCAATGTAGTATATAAATCAAAAGATACGCTTGGCTTTGATTTATTGGCGAACAATATTAAAACAGATAAGAAAAAAAGTGCCTTATTGGCTACTGAATTACCCTTACTATTAATCAAGCAAACCAAGGACACTTTATATGTATCTGCAGACACCTTATATTCTGGTAAAGTAAGCGACTTAAAACGCCCATTCCCAAATGCCAGAGACAGTGTTGGAAAAATGACCGATTCCACTTTAGATAAATATTTTGAAGCATTTCATCATGTTCAAGTTTATTCCGATTCACTTCAAGCCAAATGTGATAGCTTATTTTATGCATTGAGTGATTCTACCATTCGATTAATATCAAGACCCATTGTCTGGGCCAACAACAATCAAATTACCGGTGATACCATCTACATGTATGTTCAGAATAAAAAACCGGAACAACTTAACGTATTTAATAATGCATTAGCAATAAACAAAATTGATACAACGGAGTATTATAATCAAATAAAAGGCTCCCGACTTAACGCTTGGTTTACTGATGGAGAATTAATAAAGATGCGCTGTAAGGGTAATGCGGAAAATATTTACTTCGCCATGGACAATGATAAAAATTTTGTGGGCGTAAATCATTCCAACGCGCAAATCATTGAAATAACTTTTGAAAACAGTGAGCCCGCTAAGGTTATTTTCCGTAATCAGCTTAAAGGAACACTTACGCCAATTCAAAAAACAAATAAAACTGATTTAAAGTTAAATGGATTTAAGTGGCTCGAAGATTTACGTCCAAAATCCAAATTTGATATCTTATCTCCTAAATTATAATTACGCTATAGCTTAATTTTTAAGTTAAGCCTGATCTGATTTTTCTTGCATAAGAAATGCCTTAATGAACCCATCTATTTCCCCATCCATCACTGGTCCTACATTTCCAACTTCAAAATCGGTTCGATGATCCTTAATCATTTTATAGGGATGGAAAACATAACTTCTTATTTGGCTGCCCCACTCTATTTTTTTCTTAGTGGCATTATTTGCGTTCAACGCTTCTTGTTTCTTTCGCATTTCCGCTTCATACAATCTGCTCTTCAACATCTTCATCGCTAATTCTCTATTCTCTCCCTGTGTTCTTGATTGTTGACATTCAACAATAATGCCTGAAGCATGTCTTAACCTAACTGCAGTTTCTACTTTATTTACGTTTTGTCCGCCCTTACCACCACTGCGATAAAACTCCCATTCAATATCCGCTGGATTCACCACAATTTCAATAGTATCATCAATCAATGGATAAACATATACGGATGCAAAGGAAGTATGTCTCCTCGCATTACTATCAAAAGGTGAAATACGAACCAACCGATGCACCCCTGATTCTGCTTTCAAAAATCCAAAAGCAAATGGACCATCAAATTGTATCGTCGCTGATTTAATCCCTGCGCCATCTCCTTCTTGATAATCTAAGGAACTTACGGTCCAACCTTGTTTTTCACCATACATGGTATACATCCGTAAAAGCATTTCCGCCCAATCCTGACTTTCTGTTCCGCCTGCACCAGGATTAATTTGCATGACTGCTGGCAACTCATCCTCAGGTTTATTTAATGTGCTT
>JAURIP010000160.1 GCA_030832695.1 Sediminibacterium sp.
AATCTAAAAGCCTGGATTTTGAACCATTTTTGGATTATTTTGAACCTGTGTCACTGGTATAGGCAAAATAGTTCTGTAATAATAACTGCTGGTAGTCGCCGTATATTGAATTAATCTTGACGTGCTATTTCCTGCAGCATTTATTTTCACATAATCTGTTAGGGTTCTATTTAAATCAAAAAGCCTATTACCTTCAAGTGCAAATTCTTTACGACGCTCTACTATAATACTATCTAATAAGGCTGTTGCCTTGATTGCGCCCGTAGGAGGTACCGCTAATATTGATGCAGTAAACGCTTTTGTAGCAGAAGCAGTATCTCTTAATTTTCTGATTAAATTAATATCTACCAAAGAACTCGTTAAACTATTTGCATCAGAATTTTTTACAGCTAATCTAGCCATCGCTTCTGCTCTTGATAAATACATTTCTGATAATCTAATAACTTTAATATTTTCCATATTTGTACTAATATTGATATACTTGGTACATAATGGTACATTTACTTCGCCTCCAAGTGAATTGCGATTTCCAAGGCTTAAAAAGTTTCTTCTCACATCCGTATTGGAATAACAATCATAAAGCCCTTTGAAAGTAGAGAGTGTAGTACTAGTGCTTTTACTATTCATCGTTTGTCTTGTGCCTAATAATTCCCCATAGCCAGATTGGCTTGACAAATACGCATAAGAATCAGTACCTGCATTATCATTTGTATTATTAGCTACTTCAAAAATGGATTCGCTGCTATTTTGGGTTCTAAAATCTTGCACCATTGATCCATATGGATATAAGGTATACTTTCCAGATGCTATTACCAAATTAGATGCATCAATGGCAGCTTGCCAATTTTCAGTAAAAATTGCAACCCTTGCCTTTAAGGCTAATGTAGAAAATTTATTGAACCTGATTTTTTGTAAAGTACTATTCGCCGTTCCATCATAAAGGACATTACCTGAAGCAGGTAATCTTTTTAAAGCCTCTTCTATGTCTAATAATATACGATCATATACCTGTTTTGCAGTATTCCTTGCAGGATATACCACTTCTGATATACTAGTAATGGGTAATAAAACCAATGGCACTCCAAGATGTGATCCATCTGAGGTATGGTTAAGTGGTCTAGCAAAAAACTTTACTAAATCAAAATAAGCCAATGCACGAACTGCATAAGCTTCGCCTACCAATTGGGCCGCCTCTTCCTTTTGTAATGTAGTAGCAGCCTTATTAATATTTTCTTCATTTGCGATAACCGCATTTGCATTGGTCACCACTTTATAAATTTGATTCCACATTCTGCTCACATTCGCATCTGTTGCAGTGTGCGTCATGGTATTCATCCCTGTATATCTATTTCCAGTCTTTACACTTCTGGTCATATTATCTGAAAGAACTTCAGGAATGACCATGGCGTCTCTACCATAATAACTATAAGATTGCATTAATGAATAGAGTCCGTTCACTGCTGCACGAGAAGTAGCGACACTAGAAAAAACATCTTCGGTCAACACGCTCTGCTGTGGTTTAATTTCAAGAAAATCTTTGTTACATGCTATTAAGCTAATAGCAATTGTAAATAAGGTAATTATATATTTATTTTTCATAATAAAATTATTTCAAATTAAAAATTAATGTCTAAGCCAAATAATATTGTACTAAAAACCGGAGGTCGCTGTGACATCGTGCCATCAATAGAAACCTCGGGGTCTGTATTAAATCGCTTATCTACTGTGTAGGTAAATAAATTTTGTCCCCTAACATATACTCTCGCCGTGTTTAATTTTGCTTTAGCTAAAAAAGATTTAGGTAAATTATAGGATAAGGTAATATCTCTTAAACGAATATAGCTACCATCGTATAAAAAACGAGAGCTCTCGTAACTGCCTGCAGAGGATTGGGTACCCAAGAAAACAGGTTTAGGAACATCTGTGATTTGTCCTGGAGCAGTCCAACGACGCGCATATTCATATTTACTTAAGCCATTGCTTTGATCCGAGAAACCTAGGTTAGCATCTGTTTTTTGCAAATAACCATACTCGTCATAAATCGTATTTCCCCAATAGGCATATAATTGAAAACTCAATTTAAAGTCATGGTATGAAAAGCTATTCGTCATACCTGTATAAAACTTTGGCAAGGCGCTTCCATAACTAATTCTAGGTAATGCGGTGGTAAAAACATTAGTTGTTGAATCTTTGGCACTTGATGTATACCACAAAGCTTCCCCATTCGCTGGATTTACACCTGCATACCCTCGTTGGTAATGCGTATAAAAATCATTTCCAATTTTACGATTATATGCAGCATTGCCAGCGTAAGCTGAATCAATATCTGTAATCGTATTGTTATTAGTGGTAAAATTGAAATCAGTTACCCACTTAAATCCTTTGGCAGATGAAGGTGAAATATTTACAGAAGAAATGGTTAATTCTACTCCTCTGTTTTTCATTGCGCCATTATTTACGGTAATACTAGTAACTCCATTTACACTTGGAATAGATTGGCTAATTAATAAATTACTACTTAATCGATCATACCACTCTACCGATCCTGAGATACGTCCTTTTAATACCGAGAAATCTAATCCAATATTTAAAGGGATGTTTTTTTCCCAAGTTAGATTGTCATTAGATAATTGGTTTAAGCTTAAACCTGATTGTAAATTATAATCACTTCCTGCGCTATATAATCCTTGAGATTCAAAGTTGTCAATACCTTGGTTACCTGTATAACCATAACTTGCTCTTAACTTTAATTCATTCACCCAATTCGATTTAAAGAAAGACTCGTTATGGATATTCCAACCAGTACCTACTGACCAAAAAATGGCAGATCTAAAATTTCTTGCAAATCTTGATGAAGCATCTTCTCTTATTGAACCAGATACAAAAAATCTATCATCGTAAGTATAATTAGTATTTAAAAATTTACTAACTAAACTATTCGCCGTTCCTGTACCTGTAGTTAATACAGGGCTTGATCCACCAGCAGGAGTGTTTGTTCCAGGAGCAATACCATTTACTTCAATACTGATGTCTACATCGCTTCTCTTTTGTGCTTCGTATCCTGCAAAGGCTTCAAAACTGTTCTTGTCATTGAAGTCTTTTTTATATCTTATAATATTAGTGGCCACCCAGTTATTAATGTCTTGTGTATAATTTTCAATCGCTCCACCTACAGCAATATATAAGTTACCTACTCTAGGATCATAATAGATGCTCTTAAATGCATGGTTAAAATCTAATGCATAGGTACCTTCAAATGTTAAGCCTTTAGCAATTTCATATTTAGCAGTCGTGTTAGCGGAAAAATTATAAGTTTTTGCATTTCGATTGGTCGTGTTAATAACGGCTACTGGATTATAGCCACTATTATACCCCAACTCATATGTTGAACCATCGCTTTTATACACTGGCAACCATGGCGCCAATCGATACATAGCTCTAATGGGATTAGCAAAAAAACTTCCTCCTAAAAAATTACTTGTCCTTTGAAAACTTCCACTAAAACCCGCTTTCAAGGTTAATTTTTTGGTAAGTTCTGAATTTACATTGATACGAAATGTTGCTTTGTCATAATCAATACCCTTTGTGGTTGCATCTGATTTATAATAACTTCCTGAAATAAAATAAGTATTTTTTTCAGTACCGCCACTCGCATTCAAATTATATTGACTGTATTGACCCTGTCTTAAAACTTCATTGAACCAATCTGTGTTAACAGAGCGGTTAACACCATTTGCACTTAATAAGGAATCAAAAGAAGATGCAGGTTTTCCTGAATTTAACCAACCCTCCTTATAATACTGAACATATTCGTCCGTATTTAATGTTTTTTGATCGGGTGCTAGTGTATTATTGTTATACCCTTTTTGATAGGTAAAATTAATTTTAGCCTTCCCAGATTTTCCTGCCTTGGTCGTAATTAATACAACGCCATTTGCAGCACGAGAACCATATAAAGAAGTTGCAGATGCGTCTTTTAGCACTGTTAAACTTTGAATATCATTCGCATTCAAACCTGCAATGGTATTACTATTTAATCCAGAAATATCTCCGCTCACTACTGGTATCCCATCAATTACATATAGGGGTGTTGCAGATGCATTGATTGATCCAATACCTCTTATTCTAATTTGCGGCACACTACCTGCTTGTCCAGTAGCATTGGTAGATTGTACGCCCGCCATATTCCCTTGAAGGGTTTCTTGCACAGATGCATTGGGTGCACTCTCAATGGTTGTATTTTTAATAGTACCAATAGATCCTGTAAATGAATTACGCTTTTGATTACCATAAGCGATTACCAAAACATCGTTTAAGTTATTTTCAGACTCTTGTAATAGGACCACATTATTGGTTTCCTTTAAAATAATCACCTTTGAAATCATATCTACCCTGCTAAATTCAACTTTTTCACCATTTGGTATTTGAATTGAAAATGATCCATCTGCTTTTGAAATGGTACCCTTTTTGGAATTCAAAAGTTTGATAGAAACGTTCTCCAAAGGACTATTATCCTTTGAATTTAACACTGTGCCTTTTATCAGTTTTGGTTGTACGTTTTTGGCCGTGGACTGAGCCAAGACCGGATTTTGTAACAAACAAAATAATAGGCTGACACCTAAGATAAT